>CANPXW010000010.1 GCA_947587025.1 uncultured Oscillospiraceae bacterium | reverse complement strand
TCGCCGATGGCGGTGATGGCGTCGGTGCAGTCCTTCGGGGTCTTGCACAGGGTGTGGGCCACCACGGGAAAGCCCATAGCCGCCATGGCCTCCAGCGTCTCGTAGTGGTCCTTGTAGGTCACCCCCTCGGCCAGCTGGATGTTGAAGCAGATGATGTCCAGCATCCGCTGGGCGCACACGGCCGGGTCCTTCTGCCGCAGGGAACCGGCGGCGGCGTTGCGGGGGTTGGCCAGCAGGGGCAGCCCCTCCACCTCGTTGCGGGCGTTGATGGTCTGGAAGGTGTCGTGGGACATATAGACCTCGCCCCGGACGATGATGCGCGCGGGGGCGTTTTTCAGCTTCTTGGGCAGGCTGCGGATGGTGCGCAGGTTCTCCGTCACGTCCTCCCCCACCGCGCCGTTGCCCCGGGTCGCGCCCCGGTAGAGCACGCCGTTTCGGTACTCCACCGCCACGGACAGCCCGTCTATCTTCGGCTCGGCCACGTAATCGTGGGGCGCGGACACGGACGCGTCCATCCGCTCCACGAAGGCGGACACCTCCTCAAAGGAGAACACGTCCTGCAGGCTCTCCAGGGGCACCGGGTGCTCCACCGGCGCAAACGCCTCGCTCACATGCCCGCCCACGTGCTGGGTGGGCGAGTCGGGCCGTATCCATTCCGGGTGCTCGGCCTCCATGGCCTTTAGCTCGTTGTTCATCCGGTCGTACTCGAAGTCCGACACCAGCGGCGCGTCGTTGTCGTAGTAGGCCACGGACAGAGCCAGCAGCTTTTCAACTAACTGGTCGTATGCCTCGATCGTATGCTCCATCGTCACTCTCCCAATTCATATAGCTGGCGGGCACCTTCCCCACGATCACCGTCTCCGACACCAGCACTTCCGTCTGCACCGACGTGTCCATATCCCGCCAGGGCAGCAGGAAGGAAAGCTGTACGTTCAGCTCCAGAAAGATCTGGTGGCGGGTCTGGTTGATGCCCGCTGCCGTCAGCTCGCTGCGAAAACCCGCCGTGCTGGAGGACAGCATGGTCACATGCACGGGGATGGACGGCCCCCGGTTCATCAGCAGCGTGCTGCCCAGCAGATTCGCCACGGGGATGGTCACCGTCAGCTTCTCCTCCGCCGTCTCCGCCACCGTCCGGGACAGTATCTCGGCGGCCAGGCTGTTGACGGCCGTCACATCCGCCCGCACGGCGGTGATCTGTCCCTGGCCGTCCCGTTCCAGCTCCACCAGCTGACCGCTGCCGAAGCGGGGCTCGGCCATCACTTCTTTTACGATGTCGTTCACCGCCGTGACCACCGCGTCCCGTGCGGCGGAGGCGGCGTACTCCGTCACCATGCCGCGCAGTACGACACCCGCCGCCAGCGTGCCGCTCAGGATCAGCAGCAGGACGCACGTCAGCACCGCCGCCCGCAGGGCCTGTCTCGTTCCCGGCCGCAGCAGCTCCCGCCTCGGCCATCGCTTCACCGGCATAAGGTCACCCCCTATGCCAGATTATGCGCTTTTGCGCGGTATTATGACGTTATTTCGCCATTTCCTCCAAAAAGAGCTTCGCCAGCCGGTACTGGTCCTCGCACTCCCGTGCCGTGGCGACGCCGGACATGGAGTGGATGTTGCGCACCGGCACGGACAGAGCCGCCACCCGCGTTCCGGCGCAGCTGCGCTGCATAGCCGAGCCGTCGGTGCCGCCGGCGATGCGGGTCTTGGTCTGCCAGGGGATGCCGTTCTCGTCCGCCAGCCGGCCCAGCATCTGGTACAGCTGCCGGTCATAGATGGTCCCTCTGTCCATGAAGGGTATCACGATGCCGCCGCCCAGACGGCAGACGGGGTCCTTGCCGCCGGTGCCGGGGATGTCGGCGGCGGTGGTGGTCTCCAGCACCAGCGCCACGTCCGGCTGGATGTTCCGGGCGGCCACAGTGGCGCCGCGTGTGCCCACCTCCTCCTGGACGGTGAAGGCGAACCAGCAGTCGCAGGGCAGCTCGCTCTCTATCAGCTCCACCATGGTGGCGCAGCCGGCCCGGTCGTCGATGGCCTTGGCCTTCACGAACCCGTCCCCGAAGCGGACCACCGAGTCGCTGAACGCGGCCAGATCGCCCAGACGCACGCTCTTCTGCGCCTGCTCCCGGCTGTCCGCGCCGATGTCGATGAACATCTCGTTCATAGGCGGGACCTTTTTACGCTGCTCCGCCGTGGTCCGATGCACGGCCCGCGCGCCGATGACTCCCGGCACCCGGTCCGGCCCCACGTATACCGGCTTGCCCATGAGCACCCGGCGGTCGATGCCGCCGGCCTGGTCGAACTGCAGGCAGCCGTCGTCGGAAAAGCCGGTTATGATCAGGCCCACCTCGTCCATGTGCGCGCACAGCAGCACCCGCTCCGCCGGCGTCACGGCGCCCTTTTTGAACACCATCAGGTTCCCCATGGGGTCGGTCCTGATCTCGTCGGCATAGGGCATGACCCGCTCCAGGATATAATCCCGCACCTCGTCCTCGCCGCCGACCACGCCGGCCAGGCAGCACAGAGTCTCCATCGTATCCAGCATCGTTCTCACACCTCCCGGCTTTCCACATAGGCCGCCAGAAGCGCAACGATGGCGTCCATATCCTTCCGGCAGATGACCTCCACCGGCGTGTGCATATATTTCAGCGGCAGAGAGATCAGCCCCGTGGCCACACCCGCTTGGGAGACCTGGATGGCGTGGGCGTTGGTGCCGCTGTTGCCGCCTGGGACCACCTCCGTCTGGTGGGCGATGCCCCGCGCTTTGGCCAGAGCGAACAGCTCCGCCGCCACGGCGGCGTTCATATTGGGGCCGATGCCGATGGCCGCGCCCTCGCCGCAGACGCAGGGGGCGTCACGCCAGTCATGGCTCTTGCCGTGGGTCACGTCCACCACCAGCGCCGTGTCCGGCTGTATGTCCCATGCCGCTACGGCCGCGCCACGGTGGCCTACCTCCTCCTGGGTGCTCACCAGGCAGCACACATCCACGTTCAGCTCCTGCCGGCTGAGGCGCTCAAAGGCCTTGATGATGATGGCCGCGCAGGCCCGGTCGTCCATGGCCTTGCAGCACAGCTTGTCCTCTCCCAGCTCCAGAAAGTCGCTGGCGTACACCACCGGCGTGCCGACAGGCGCCAGCTTCTCCGCTTCCTCCTGGGTCAGGCCCACGTCGATATAGAGCTTGTCCGGCTCGAAGGCTTTCTCCTTCTCCTCCGCCGTCAGCACATGGGGCGGCAGCACGTCGATGACGCCGAACAGGGGCGGCTCGGTCAGCACCCGCACCTCCCTGGCCGGCAGCATCCGCTGGTCCACGCCGCCCAGCATGGCGAATTTGAGAAAGCCGTCCGTCGCGCCGGTGACCACAAAGCCGATCTCGTCCATGTGGGCGTCCAGCAGGACCATCTTCGCTCCCGGCTTGCCGCAGCGCTTGAAGGCGATGCAGTTGCCCAGCGCGTCGGTACGCACCTCGTCTGCGATGTCCTTCAGATAGTCCTCCAGCCACAGCCGCACCGGCTCCTCGAAGCCGGATGGGCCTGGAAGCGTGCAAAGCGTTCTCGTCAGTTCCGTCAGTTCCATAGGCTCATTTCATCTCCTGTACGATCTTCCGGAACAGGTCCCCCCGCTCCTCAAAGTTTTTGAACCGGTCAAAGGATGTGCTGGCCGGGCTGAGCAGCACCGTGTCCCCCGGCTGGGCCGCAGCTGCGGCCGCCAGCACGGTGTCGGTAAAATCGTCTATCATAAATATCTCCGGCGCGCCGGGCCGGTATCCCTCCGTGCCCTCTACAGCGGTTTTGATCTTCTCCGCCGTCAGGCCGGTGAGAAAGAGCTTTTTCACGTGCGCGCACACCGCCGGGCCCAGGCTGTCAAAGGGCACGCCCTTGTCCTTGCCCCCGGCGATGAGGATGACCTTCTCCGAAAAGCAGGCCAGGCCCGCTATGGTCCGGTCGGGACTGGATGCGATGGAGTCGTTGATGAACGTCACCCCATCCTTCACCCGTATCTTCTCCAGCCGATGGGCCACGCCGGCGAAGGTGCGGGCCACCTGGGCCATGACCTCCGGCGGGACCATCCCCCACACAGCGGCGAAGGCGGTCATCATGTTCTCCACATTGTGCATGCCGGGTACCTTGATGTCCGAAGCGGGCATGATCTCGGTCTGCTCGCCGCCCACAGAGGCGCAGATGACCCCGTCCGGCCGCAGATACACGCCGGGCGAGACCGGCTCTTTCCGGCTGAACCACCAGACGAAGCTGTTGGCCTCGGCCGCGCAGGCGGCTGTGACGGCGTTGTCCCGGTTCAGCACCAGCCGGGCGTTCTGCCGCTGGTGCAGGAAGATCCGCTTTTTCGCGTCGATATAGTCCTGATAATCCCTGTGGATGTCCAGATGGTTGGGGGCGATGTTGGTGATGACGGCCACGTCCGGGGCGCAGTCCATGCTGTGCAGCTGGAAGGAGCTGAGCTCCAGCACCGCCGCGTCCTCCGGCTTTATCTGGTCAACCTCCGCCAGCAGCGGATGGCCGATGTTGCCCCCCAACCAGACCTTCCGCCCCGCCGCCTCCAGCAGCTTTGCTATCACGGTGGTAGTGGTGGTCTTGCCGTCCGAGCCGGTCACGGCCATGATGGGACAGGGGCAGAGCCGCATGAATATCTCCATCTCGCTGGTGACCACCGCGCCGGCCCTGGCAGCCGCGTCCAGCTCAGGCCGGAAGGGCAGAAAGCTGGGCGTGCGGAAGATAACGTCCCCGGCAAGGCCCTCCAGGTAGTTCTCCCCCAGATGGAACCGCACGCCACGGGCGCTGTATTTATCGTAAAACGCGCCCAGCGCTGCGGGCGTGGACTTATCGTACACCGTCGTCTCCACGCCGGCGTCGGCCAGCAGACCGATCAGAGGCCGGTTGGACAGTCCCGCGCCGATCACGGCCACACGCCTGCCCCGCAGAGAGGCCAGATACTCCTTCAAAGTCAAGTGTGAACACCTCACGATCAGAGATATTATAATACAACATCTTGTGGTTTACAAGATACGAATACCGACAACATGACACAAAAAAGAGACAGGCCCAAACCTGTCTCTTTTTCGATAAACGAGCTTTCCTGTAAGCCGGATCCTGTTAAAAACGGCCATCTATCTAGGCGCTGCGTTGCCGCCGCGCTCAAGCCACCTCCCCGGGGGAGCCGGGCCGGCCTATTCCCCCTCCACGGTGTTGCTCCGGATAGAGTTTACAGCAGCGGTCTGTCGCCAAGCCGCCGGGTGGTCTCTTACACCGCCTTTCCACCCTTACCGCGCAAAAGCGCGGCGGTCTGTTTCTGTTGCACTCGTCCTGATGTCGCCATCGGCGGGCGTTACCCGTTATCCTTGCCCTATGGAGCCCGGACTTTCCTCACGCACGGCCTTTCGGCCTGTGCCCGCGGCCGTTCAGAAAACTCATTTTTCAACTGCTTCGGCGGAAGTGAATCCCGCCGGCAGGAAGTCAAAAGCCTGATATATTGCGGCTTTTGACTTCACGCGCGGCTCGCCCTGACCGGGCTTCGCTCACTTCCTATTCGGCCTTTGCCCGTTACTCGTCCATGTTCTCCCAGTTGTGCCAGACGTTCTGTACGTCGTCGTTTTCCTCGAACACGTCCAGCATCTTCTGCATGTTCTTCCGGTCGCCCTCGGCCGTGAGGGTGACGTAGGTCTGGGGGACCATCTCCTCCTGGGCGGAGTCCAGCTTGTAGCCGTGGGCGGTCATGTAGTCCGCCACAGCGGTCACATCCCCCGGCTTGGTGTAGAGGGTGAACACGCCGTCCTCGCTCTCCATATCGTCCGCGCCGGCCTCCATGGCGTCCATGAGCACGGTGTCCTCGTCCAGGTCCCCGTCCTCGTTGTCCACCACGATGACGCCCTTGCGGTCAAAGGACCAGGACACGCAGTTGGCCGGGCCCATGTTGCCGTTATACTTGTCGAAGCAGTGGCGGATGTCGCTGGCGGTGCGGTTGCGGTTGTCGGTCATGGCCTCCACGATCACCGCCACGCCGCTGGGGCCGTAGCCCTCATAGGTGACGGACTCGAAGCTGGAGGTGTCGCCGCTGCCCAGGGCCTTCTCGATGGTGCGCTTGATGTTGTCGTTGGGCATATTGGCGGCCTTGGCCTTGGTGATGACGGCGGCCAGACGCATATTGTTCTTCGGGTCGCCGCTGCCCCCCTCCTTCACCGCCACGATCATCTCGCGGGCGATCTTGGTGAAGGCCTGGGCACGCTTGGCGTCAGCCGCGCCCTTTGTCTTCTGTATGTTGTGCCATTTGGAATGTCCGGACATGGTATCTATCCCCCTGTATCGTTGCTTTACAGGGTATTCTACCACAAATTTTTGCCAATGGCAACTATCTTGCCTTGGGAATCAAAAGAAGTCCTTCCGTCCTCTCCCCGTTGGCGGCCTTTATGGCCTCCACGGTGGAACGGTACTTTTTGGCCACGGCCCACATATCCGCGCCCGGCTCCAGCCGGACCAGGGACACGCTGGGCGCGGCGGCTGCATCCTTCCAGGCCTGTTCGTCCTCTGTCACGGCGCATACCGCCGCCACGGTGGTCTCGGTGACAGCCAGCGCGTCCATCTGCAGCACGCACCGCACGTCCAGTCCGCCGCCCGCCGGGGCGCAGAACACGTCCGACGCGCTCACGGCCACGTTCTGCAGCTGGGTCCCGGGGGGCGTATCGGTGGTGAACTCCGCCGTCAGGCGGCACCGGGCGGTGCACCACTGGCCGTCCTCCCGGCGCAGGATGGCTCGCACATTGACAGCCGTCCTGACCGTCCCGCCCTCCGCCGTGACGCCGCCCACCGACGCGGTGGCGCACAGCACCTCTCCCGTGCCGCCCAGCAGCTCCGCGCTGCCGGTCACCGTCTGGCGCATGCAGACGCTCTGTACGGCGGATGTGAGCGTCACGTCCTCCGTCTGACCGATCAGAGCTGTACGGTTGCTGTAAAGGTCCGCGATATACGTCAGCTCCTGCCGCTGGCGGCACACCGTCTGGGCCGCCAGGTGCAGCTCCGCCTTCACCTTCCCGTCTGCGTCCCGGCCCTCCGGAAGGTCGAAGTACACCCCCGTGAACATGAGCGATACCGAGCCGGCGGCCTCCTGAGCCTGGGTCTCCACCTCCATGATCTGGGAGAACTCCGTTTCATATCTCTCCGCCCAGACGCGGTCCTCCTCCCCGCCGAACAGCAGCGCGGCGCGGACCCTGCCGCGAAACACGACCTTTCCCGTGACGTATTTGACGTCCTCCACCAACGCCTCCACCCGCTGGCTCAGCAGCCGCTCCACGTGCTCGCAGCCGGCGGGCAGCTGGTACTCGTCGGTGATGATAAAGGTCTTCTCCCGCACGTCCGCCGCGCCTGTTGCCTCCACCGTGCGGGGCAGGATATGCACGGCGGCGCCGGGCGATTCCAGCGCGGAGGCCAGGGAGAGGCTCCTGCGCTGATACACCGCCGCCTCGCACTCCACATCCGCCCGGACGGACAGCTTGCGGGAATTGACCATGCGGGCGTCCAGCGACCGCAGGCGCATCCGTGCCACTGTCCGGCAGTCCGGATCGGCGCCGGGCGTGTCCGCCCGCATGTCGACCGGAAGCGTCACCGTCAGGCTCTGCAGGGCCCCGCCGCCCTCCGGCGCGTACAGCACCGATACGTTCAGAGAGGCGGACAGAGCCACCGAGCCGGTGTCCGTATCCTTGCCGCGCAGGGTGATGACGCCCTCCGCGTCCACCACCGCCGCCGCGTCCGGCATGGCGTCTGGCACGATGCTCTCCGCCGTCAGATCCCTATTGAACGACCCGGCCCATACAGGGGCCAGGTACTCGTATACATCCTTTTTCAGGGCCGTTTCCATGATGCGATCGCTCCTTGCATGATTTTCTATGCAAGGTTATGCCGCATGGCACCGGGATATGTCACTGCCGCAGTAGCCACACGCCGCCGAATATCAGCAGCGCGCCGCACAGCGTCCACCAGAACCAGCTGGGCATCAGCAGCATGATGAAAATGAGCGAGCCTACACATACGGACGCATAGCCGCAGAACGGCCCCCGTCCCCCTCGTCTGCGCATAAAAACCGCCTCCCGTCCATTGTATGGACGAAAGGCGGCCGCTGTTACATTTTCGTTTCCAGTTCCCAGCGCTCCCGTTTTCCCGCTTCCTCGTAAAGGCGCAGATAGGACGCGTAGCGGCTGGGATGTACCGCGCCGGCATCCACCGCTTCCCGCACCGCGCAGCCGGGCTCGGCCCGGTGGGTGCAGTCGTCAAAACGGCAGCTCCGCACATAGGGGGCGAATTCCGGGAACAGGCCCGCCAGCTCCTCGGGCAGGAAGGGCGAGCGCTCGTCCTCAAAGGACGCAAAGCCCGGCGTGTCGCACAAAAGCGTGCCCCCGCCGATGTCGAACAGCTCCACGTGGCGGGTGGTGTGACGGCCCCGGCCCAGCTTGCGGCTGACCTCCCCCACGGGGATGTCCAGACCCGGCGCCAGAGCGTTTATAAGGCTGCTCTTGCCCACGCCGGAGTTGCCGGTGAAGCAGCACACCTTTCCCGCCAGGGCCCGACGCAGCGTCTCCACGCCCTGACCTGTCAAGGCGCTGACGGGATAGACGCCGTACCCGGTGGCCGCGTAGATGTCCCGCAGCCGCTTTCCAGGGTCCAGATCGCACTTGTTGATCACCAGCAGCACGCCGCAGCGATTTTTCTCACAGCGCACCGTGATGCGGTCCACCAGAAAGGGGTCCGTCACCGGCAGCGCGGCGGACAGCAGCATCACGATGTAGTCCACATTGGCCGCCGCCGGCCGGTCGAAGGCGTTTTTCCGGGGCAGGATGGCGTCGATGACGCCGGCGTCGGCGCTGTCCGGTATCACCGTCACCCGGTCGCCCACCAAGGGGGTGACGCCGTCCTTGCGGAACCGGCCCCGCGCCCGGCAGCAGAGCAGCGCGTCCGCCGAGCGGACATAGTAAAATCCGCTTATGGCGCGCATGATGACCCCCTCCAAGGGCGGCCTCTCAGCCATCGGCAGGAGGAGGCGCCACCGCGCCGGAGCTGACGGCGGACTGTTCGGTCTGGGTGGGACCGCTGCCGATGGTCAGATAGACCTGGGTGCCGCTGACCACAGAGGTGCCCTCGGCGTAGTTCTGGCTCAGCACCAGACCGGTCATCTCAGCGGCGGAGTTGGCGTAGGTGATCTCGTTCTCCGTGCAGATCAGACCCGCCCGCTGCAGCGACAGCAGCGCGGCGGCCTTCGTCTGGCCCACCACGTTGGGAACGCTGGTGTAGGCCGCAGACGGCCCGGCGCTCACGTAGATGGTCACGGTACTGCCGCTGACCACAGGCTGGCCGGGAGCGGGATTGGTCGAAATGACGTAGTTCTCCGTGATGGAATCGGACTCCTGGCGGGCGATGACGACCTCCATGCCCATAGCCTCCAGCTCCACCTGGGCTTCCGTGAAGGGGCTGTTGACCAGATCGTAGGGCAGCCGCTCCATCTGCAGACCGGAGCTGACCGTCAGCGTCAGGTCGATGCCGTCGGAAACGACCATGCGGCTGGAACCGGCGGGCGGGTCCTGCTCCATGATGATGCCCATATGGAAATTGGGGTCGGACCGATAAAGTATCTCCAGATCGTATACGGAGCTGATCGACTCGTTCTCCGTCACATCGTCGATGTTCAGGCCCACGAGAGAGGGCACCTCCACCCTCTCCGCTTCCTGGAAGATGTCCTTGAGCCAGTAGCGCCACACGAAGGCGAACAGCCCCAGGGCGAACACCGTCACCAGAGCGAAGCCCAGCAGCATGCTGATGCTGTTGGCCCTGGCTCGGCGGCGGGCATAGCCCTCCCTGGACAGCTCGCCCGCATGGCTGATGCGGGGAACGTTTTTGCGCACCACGCGTATCTCGTCACGCAGGATGCGGGACGGCACCGCGCCGGCTGGGGCCTCGGGCGCGAGCTCAGCCGCCGCCTCCACCACCGCCGGAGCAGGTATCGGCTCCGGCAGGGGCTGCTGTTCCATCTCCATCTCCGGCTCCGGCAGAGGCTCCTGCTCCTGGTCCATAGCCTGTTCCGGCTCCGGGGCAGGCTCTGTCTGCAGGTTCTCCGCGCACGCCTCCAGCTCAGAGAGCATCTCTTCCGCCGTGGCATAGCGGTCCGCCGGGTCCGGCTCCATGGCGCGGAGAGTGGCTGCCTCCAGCTCCGGCGGGATGGACGGGTCGGTCTCGCTGGGCGCGGGCGGGATGACGGAATAATGCTGCACCACGATCTGCTCCGCAGTCTCCCCGTTATAGGGCAGCTCGCCCGTGAGCATCTCGTACATGACCACGCCGAGAGAGTAGATGTCGGAACGGGCGTCCACCGCCTCGCCCTTGGCCTGCTCCGGAGAGATATAGTGGATGCTGCCCACCGCCTCGTCTGAGGAGCCGTCCTCCGCGCCCTCGTCTATCTGGGCGATGCCAAAGTCGGCTATCTTCACCGCGCCGTCTCTCGGGAGCATGATATTCTGGGGCTTGACGTCCAGGTGGATGATGCCCCGGCTGTGGGCGTGGCCCAGGGCGCGGGCGATCTGGATGGACAGATCCAGCACCTCCCGCCAGGGCAGCCGCGCCTGCTTTTTCAGGTACTGCTTGAGGTTGATGCCGTCCACATACTCCATCACGATATACTCCGTGTCGCCGGATACGACCACGTCGTATACGGCGCGGATATTGGGATGGCTCAGCTTGGCCACGGCCTCGTATTCCTTGCGGAACTGCCGGCGGCTCTCCGCGTCCATGGCCACGTCGTCCCGCAGCACCTTCACGGCCACGGGCCGGTCCTCCTGCTGGTCATAGGCCTTGTACACCACGGCCATGCCGCCGATGCCCACCACGGATTCGATCTTATACCGGTCGTCCAGTATTTTTCCGAGACGCCAATTTACTTTATTCTCCATTATCAGGCGCCTCCTTTCTTCGGAATGATCACAACGACTGTCACGTTGTCTCTTGCCTCGCTCTCCAATGCTTCGCGGATAAGGGTGCCGCAGGCGGCCTCCGCGTTGTCCTCCGCCAGCAGCACACGGTGCAGCTCCGCGTCCTCCAGGGCCTTTGTGAGCCCGTCGGAGCAGAGCAGGAACCGGTCGCCCTCACGGACGGGCACGGTGAACACGTCGCATCGGACGAATCGCTCGCTGCCCACCGCCCGGGTAATGAACTTCCGGGCCGGGTGGTTGCGGCCCTGGGACTGGGTGATCTGGCCCCGGTCGATCATCTCCTGCACCCGGGAGTGGTCGTGGCTGATCTGTATGATGCCGTCCTTGGCGGCGCGGTATGCCCGGCTGTCCCCCACGTTGACGAAGGTCGCCGTATCGCTCTGCCAGAACCCCGCCACCAGGGTGGTCCCCATGCCGGCATATTCCTCTCCCTGGCAGGCGCAGCGGTATACCTTCCGGTTGGCCGCGTCCGTGGCCTGGCAGAGGATGTCGGCCGCGTCCTCACCCTCCGACGCCTCCAGCGCCGCGCGGGCGAAGGCAAAGAACCGGTTCGCCGCCATCTCACTGGCCAGCAGTCCGTGGGCCTCGCCGCCCATGCCGTCGCACACCACGGCCAGGACCCCGTCACGGACAGGGCCCATCGCGAAGGAATCCTGATTCTCGGCCCGGTACCGGCCTTTGTCGCTCAGTCCGAAAAAACTCATGGCTCCCTCATCCTGCCCCGGCGGAGCTGGCCGCAGGCGGCGTCGATGTCGCTTCCCAGCCGCCGGCGAACGGTGACGGTCACACCGCCGGCGGAAAGCCTGTCTGCAAAGGCCCGTACCGTCTGCTCCGGGGAGGGCAGCAGACCCCGCTCGGAGACATAGTTGAGCCTAATGAGATTCACATGAGACCCGGTCCCCCGCAGACGGCGGATGAGCATATCCGCGTGCCGCGGCGTGTCGTTCACATCCCGCACCATGGCGTACTCAAAGGAGACGCGCCTGCCGGTGGTGTGAAAATACCGCTCGCAGGCCGCGTACAGCGCGTCCACGCCATAGGCGGCGTTCACCGGCATGAGCCTGGCGCGGGTCTCGTCGTCCGGCGCGTGCAGGGACACGGACAGCGTCAATTGTAAATGAAGAGCGGCCAGTTTGTCAATCGCTTCCACCAATCCGCAGGTGGAAAGAGAGATGTGGCGCATGCCGATGTTGGCCCCATCGGGGGCGTTCACCAGGCGCAGAAAGCGCAGCACGTTATCAAAATTGTCCAGCGGCTCGCCGATGCCCATGAGCACGATGCCGTCGACGCGCTCCCCGGCGGCCAGGCCGGTGCGCAGCACCTCGTCCAGCATCTCCGACGCCGTCAGGTCCCGGACCTTGCCGCCGATGGTGCTGGCACAGAAGGCGCAGCCCATCCGGCAGCCCACCTGGGAGGAGATGCACACGGTGCTGCCGTGTTTATAGCGCATGAGCACCGTCTCCACGCTCTCCCCGTCTGGCAGAGCCCACAGATACTTCTCCGTGCCGTCCTTGGCGGACACCTGCCGGCGGAGCATGGTCAGAGACGGTATGGCATACAGCCCGTCCAGCCGCTCACGCAGCCCCTTCGGCAGATCGCTCATCTCGTCGAAGGCGCGCACGCCCCGGTCCAGCCAGCGAAACACCTGTCCCGCCCGGTAGCCCGGCAGCCCTAACGCCTGAAAGTCGGCCGCCAGCTCGTCGGGCAGCAGGGCCTTTATATCCTTTTTACCCGATCCATCCGGCATATATAAAACCCGTCCGTTCCGTCCGTATCCGGCCAGTAGGTCCGCTCCGAGATCTTCACAAAATCGGGATGCTCCCGCAAAAACGGCCCGGTCACGCCGCCGTTCTCCGCCGGCCGCCAGGTGCAGGTGGAATAGATGAGCCGGCCGCCGGGACGCACCGCCGAGGCGATATGCTCCAGCAGCTCCCCCTGCAGCTCCGGCAGGGACGTAAGCTGCGCCGGGTCCCGGTAGCGGATGTCCGGCTTTTTGCGGATGACGCCCAGGCCGCTGCAGGGCACGTCCGCGAACACCGCGTCGTAGTCCCCGCCGTCTATGTCTCTGGCGTCCCCCGGCTGGCAGCGGATGCAGGAAAGGCCCATGCGCTCGGCTCCCTGGGCCACCAGGGCCAGCTTCTTCTCCAGGATGTCCCGTGCCGTGACCTCGCCCGTATCTCCCATGGCGATGGCCGCGCCGAAGCTCTTGCCGCCGGGCGCGGCGCAGGCGTCCAGCACCCGCATGCCGGCCGTCAGCTCCGCCGCCGATACCGCGTCGTGGGCCGCCGGGTCCTGGACGTAGAAAAGCCCCTGACGGAACGCGTCCAGCTGAGAGAGCTCCCCTCTCCGCTCCAAAACACAGCCGCGCGCCGTTTGGCGCACCGGCAGCCTTTCCGCCAGCCGCTCCGCCGTGACGCGGCAGGTGTTGGGCCAGACGTACACCGGCGGCTCTTCGTTGTCGGCCCGCAGCACCGCCTCCGCCCCCTCATAGCCCCGCAGGGATATGAGCTCCTGGGTCAGCCACAGCGGATGGCTGTAGAGCACGGAGAGGTGCTCCGCCGTGCCCTTGCCCGGCACAGGCGGCAGCGCCTGCTTTTCCCGGCTCATGCGCCGCAGCACGGCGTTCACCAGTCCCGACGCCCTCTCATAGCCCAGCTGGCGGCACTGCCGCACCGCCTCGTTCACCGCCGCGCTGGCCGGTATGCTGTCCATGAACAGCAGCTGGTACGCGCCCAGGCGCAGGATGTCCCGCACCTTGGGCTCCAGCTTTCCCCTGGCAAAGCGGTCGATATAGAAGTCGCACAGGGCCAGGTTCTGCAGCACGCCGTAAAACATACGGGATGCCAGGGCCGTATCCCGGCTGTCCAGGCCGTTCTTTTTCGCCAGAGCGTCCATCAGCTGCCGGCTCCAGGCGCTGTCCCGCCGAAATCGCTCCAGTGCCTCCAGGGCCGTCCGACGGGGCATGTCAGACCTCCATGGGGTGGCCCAGCAGATAGGCCCCCGCGCTCATACGCTTGCCGCCGGCCGCCTGCAGCTCGGTGATGAGGATGCTCTCTCCCCCGCCGCAGGCCACCTCTATGCCCGCCTTCCCGGCAGCAAGCACCGTGCCGGGGGCCTTGGACGTGGGCCGGTAGGTATAGGCTGCGGCGAAGAGCTTGAAGTTCGTCCCGCCCAGGTCAGCCGTGGCGCAGGGCCAGGGCTGCATGCCGTAAATGTGCTTGAGCACCATGCGGGCGGGCTGGGTCCAGTCGACGGGCGACTCCTCCCTGGAAAGGGGCGGCGCGTAGGTGGCCCGGCTGTGGTCCTGGGGCATACGGGGCGCCGTGCCTGCCTCGATGGCCCGCACTGTGCGCACCAGCAGCTCCGCACCCATGGGGGCCAGCCGGTCGAAGAGCTGGCCGCTGGTCTCCGTCTCCCCGATGGCCGTCTCTTCGGAGTATATCGTGTCCCCCTCGTCCATGCTGGCGGACAGATACATGGTGGTCACGCCGGTGACGGCGTCGCCGCTGAGCACTGCCCGCTGGATAGGCGCACTGCCCCGGTACTTGGGCAGCAGCGAGCCGTGGACGTTGACGCAGCCGTACTTCGGCAGGGCCAGGATGTCCTCCGGCAGGATGCGGCCGTAAGCCACCACCACGATGAGCTCAGGTGCCAGACCGCGCAGGGGCTGAAGGGCCGTGCCGTCCCGCAGCTTCTCCGGCTGGTATACGGGCAGGCCCGCCGCCAGGGCCGTCTGTTTCACCGCGCAGGGAACCAGCTTATGGCCCCGGTCGCGGGGCTTGTCCGGCTGGCAGAACACGCCCGATACGTCAAAGCCCTCGTCTATGAGCTTTTGCAGGGAGCAGGCCGCGAAATCCGGCGTTCCCATGAAAACGATCTTCATTCGGACTCCTCTTGCTGTTCCTGCCTGGAATACGCCTCCAGTTCCTCGTCGGACAGGATGTGGTCGCACTTCTCCGTGAACATGTGCCCGTCCAGATGGTCGCACTCGTGGCAGAAGGCCCGGGCCGTCAGCCCGTCGCCATCCAGCTCGAAGAACTCTCCATTCCTGTCCTGGGCGCGCACCTTTACGTGCAGGGGGCGCTTGACCAGCCCGTAGGAGCCGGGCAGGGACAGGCACCCCTCCGGGCCCTCCTGCTCTCCGTCTGCGGCGACGATCTGGGGGTTGACCAGCTCTATCACATACTCCTCCCCCTCGGGGACGTTGGTCTCCAGTACCACCACGGCGCGGCGAAGCACGCCCACCTGAGGGGCGGCCAGGCCCACGCCGTTGGCCTGGAGCATGGTCTCGGCCATGTCGTCCAGCAGCTGGTGCAGGCGGGCGTTGAATTCGGTCACCGGGCGGCAGTGCTTGGTAAGGGTCTCATCGCCCTGCTTCAAGATGTTGCGAAGTGCCATAAGTTCTCTCTCCTGTCAGTTGAGGGGGTCGAAATCCGCATACACGGAAACGCCCTTGTATCGTTTGGAGTCGTTGAAGAGCATCAGAGCCTGGTCCACAGCGGCCCGTACGGTCCTGGAGGAGGGGCAGCATACCGTCACTCGGTACCGCCACGCGCCCATCACCTTGGCCACAGGCAGCGGGGCCGGACCCAGTATGCGTGCATCCGGCTCGTCCCGCAATAGCCGCGCAAGCTCGTCCCGCAGCTGGGCGCAGCAGCGCACCACCGCCGTCTCCTCCGCCCCGGAGGCCGTGAGCACGAACAGGTCGGAAAAGGGCGGCGTGCCCGCCAGCCGGCGCAAGGCGATCTCGCTCTGATAAAAGCTGTCGTAATCCTGCCGGGCGGCCTGGCGGATGATCTGATTTTCCGGGGTGAAGGTCTGTATCACCGCGCGGCCAGGCTTATCGAACCGGCCGCCGCGCCCGATCACCTGGGTGATGAGGGAGAACGTCCGCTCCCCTGCCCTGTACTCGCTGCTGTAGAGCCCCTGGTCGGCGTTGAGCACGCCCACCAGCGTGACGTTTTCAAAGTTGAGGCCCTTGGTGACCATCTGGGTGCCCACCAGGATAGGGATGCGCTGGGCCCGGAACTGCTCGAAGAGCGTCCGATGGCTGCCCACCGGGGCCACCGCGTCCGTGTCCATGCGCAGCACCGGCGTGCCGGGAAACAGCTCCCCCAGCTCCTGGACCACCTTCTGCGTACCGGTGCCCACGTAGCTGAGCCTGCCGCCGCACTCGGGACAGGCCGCGTCCACCCGCTGGGTATGGCCGCAGTAGTGGCACATGAGCCGATTGCCCACGCTGTGGTAGGTCAGCGAGGCGGTGCAGTTGGGGCACTTATAAGTATACCCGCATTCCATGCAGGTGACCAGCTTGCTGGCCCCCCGGCGGTTGATGAACAATATAGACTGCTCGCCCCGGCCGATGTTCTCCGCCAGCTCGTCCCGCAGAAGGGACGAGATGCTGGTATCGTTGCCCGCCTTCAGCTCCCGGCGCATGTCCGCGATGCGCACCTGGGGCAGATGCATGGCGTTATAGCGCTCCGGGAGGGTGAACAGGCTGTACCGGCCGGTCCCGGCATAATACCGGGATCGCACATCCGGCGTGGCGCTGCCCAGCAGCAGCAGAGCGTTGGACCGGGCGCACAAAAATTTCGCCACGTCTCTGGCGTGGTAACGGGGGCCGGACTCGGACTTATAGGTGTCCTCCTGCTCCTCGTCGATGATGACCAGGCCCAGGTCCTGAGCCGGAGCGAAGATGGCGCTGCGGGTGCCGATCACCACACGGGCGTCCCGGTCCCGGATGCGCTTCCACTCGTCGTAGCGCTCGCCCATGGACAGGGACGAGTGCAGCACCGCGATGCGCTCGCCGAAGTGGGAGGAAAAGGTCTGAAGCATCTGGGGCGTCAGGGCGATCTCCGGCACCAGCAGGATGGCGCTCTTGCCCCGGCGGAGCATCTCTTGGATGAGATGCAGATAGACGGCGGTCTTGCCGCTGCCGGTGACGCCGTAGAGCAGCGCGGCCCTGGGCGTCTTCCCGTCGGCCAGGGCAAGGATGCCCTGGAAGGCCTCGCTCTGGGCCCGGTTCAGCTCTGGCAGGGGCTCCTCCCCGCTGCCGGCGGCGTAGTCGGGCCGGCGGTATACCGGCTCGTAGGAAAGTGTAACGAGCCCCTTTTCCGCCAGACGGCGGACCGTATCGCGGCCCGCGCCGGTAAAGTAGCACAGGTCCGCCACGCTGGCCTGGCCCAGCTCGGAGAGCACCCGCAGCACCGCCGCCTGACGCACCGCCCGGCTGGACTTGGCCGCCTGAGCGGCGGCCTGCTCCGCCGTCACGGCCAGAGACGCCCGGAGGATGGTCTTGTCCCCCGCCCGGCGGGCGGCGCCCGCCTCGGTGCACAGCACGCCCTTTTTCACCAGGGCCGCCAGAGCCGGTCCGGGGTTCTTCGCGCCGAATACGGACTCTATATCCGCCAGCTCGCACCGGCCGCCGTGACCGATCACCGCGTCCAGCGCCAGCTTCTCGTTCCTGCCGGCGGACGCGGCATAGGCGCCGTCGGCGTCCATGCCATCCGCCAGGCGATACACCGGCCAGACGCTGTACCACAGTCCCGCCGGCAGTATGGTGCGCACCGCGTCCATCACCGTACAGAAAAACCGCTCCCGCATCCAAAGCGCCAGCTTCAGCTGGGTCTCGGACAGCAGGGGCTCGGCGTCCAGCACCTCCAGTATGGGCTTGAGCCGTTTGTTGGTCTGTCCGCCCATGGCCAGCACCACCCCCTCCCGGGGACGGCTGCCGCCAAAGGGGACGGCCACGCGCATGCCGGGGCGCACCCGGCCGGCCAGCTTCTCAGGCACGGCGTAGGTATAGGGACGGTCCACCCAATAGGTCACGTCCCCCACGGCTATGCGCGCTGTGAGCTCCGGGACCAACGGCTCAGTTCTCGCCGCTGTCGGTATTGGCGGTGAGCTTGCCGGTGTATACCTCGTCGATGGCGGCGGACACGGGCTTTTTCGTCAAAGGCTCGCCGGTATTCTCCGCCTCGGCGGAGATGGCGCGGGCCCGCTTGGCCACCAGGTTGATCAGAGCGTAACGGCTGCCGACCTTGCTCACCAGATCGGCTACGGGGGGATAGAGCATCATAGCGTTTTGTCTCCTTCCAATGCTTCCAGGATGTAGTGGTATCTTCTCTCCCGCCGGCTCAGCTCGGCGGTGATGATGGCGTCCAGCTCGCGCGCGGCTGACTCCGCCAGGTCGTTTACGACGATGTGATCGTACTCATGGGCGCGGCCATATTCCTCGCGGGCCTTGGCCAGCCGGCCCTGGATGGCGGGCTCGTTGTCCGTGGCACGTGCGCGCAGACGGCGCTCCAGCTCTTCAAAGCTGGGCGGGATGAGGAACACGGTCACCGCGTCGGGCCGGCACGCCATCACCTGGGACGCGCCCTGTACCTCGATGTCCAGCAGCACGTTGTAGCCGGCGGCAAGCTGCTGCTCCACCGGTCCGGCGGGCGTGCCGTAATAGTTGCCCACATATTCCGCGTGCTCCAGGAATTCTCCCCGGTCCAGCATCGCGGCAAACTGCGCATGGGTGAGGAAGTAGTACTCCACCCCGTCCGTCTCCCCGGCGCGGGGCTGGCGGGTGGTAGCGGAGATGGAAAAGCGGATGTCGTCCCGCAGCTGCAAAAGCGCCCGGATGACGGTGCTCTTACCGGTGCCGGATGGGCCGGACAGGACGATAAGCGCGCCTTTTTCAGTTGCCATCGGCCGCGCCTCCTTCCTGCTCCGCCGCCCGGCGGGACAGCTCCTCGGGCCCTACGGGACACAGTATCACGTGGCCGCTGTCCATGACCAGGACCGACTCGGTCCGGCGGCCGTAGGTGGCGTCGATGAGCCTGCCGTCCTCCCTGGCCTGGGAGACGACGCGCTTGATGGGGTTGGAGTCCGGGTCCACCGCCGCCACCAGGCGGTCCGGGGACACGTAGCTGCCAAACCCGATGGGGATAAGCTTCATAGGGTATGCCTCACTCGATGTTCTGTATCTGCTCGCGTATCTTCTCCAGCTCCGCCTTCATGTCGATGACCGTCTTGGCGATGGCGCTGTCGGCGCACTTGGAGCCGGTGGTGTTGGCCTCCCGATTCATCTCCTGGGTGAGGAAGTCCAGCTTCCGCCCGGCGGGAGAGCCCGCGTCCAGCAGCAGCCGGTACTGGGCGATGTGGCTCTTCAGGCGGACCATCTCCTCGTCCACCGCCACCTTGTCGGCGTAGATGGCCGCCTCCTGGAGGATGCGGCTCTCGTCCACGGCGGTGTCCGCCAGCACCTCACGCATGCGGCCCAGCAGCTTTTCCCGGTACTCCGCCACGGTCTGGGGCGAACGGGCCTCCACGGCGGAGACCATCTTCTCCAGGCCGTCCAGCTTTTTGCGGATGTCCTCGGCCAGCTTAGCGCCCTCGCGCTGGCGCATGGCGTCGAATTCCGCCAGAGCCTGGGCCAGCACCGCGCCGATGGCCTGGGTCACCGCGTCCCGGTCGGTGTCCGTCTTCTCCGTGGACAGCACCTCGGGAAAACGCACCAGGCTCAGCGCGCTCACCTCGCCGTCCAGGCCGTACTTGGCCGCCGTGTCCCGCACGGCCTGCAGATAGGCCGCCGCCAGGTTGTCGTTGACCCGGATGACCGCCTGCTCCGCCTGGGAGGTGTCCACGGTGATGAACACGTCCACCTTGCCGCGGCTGATGTGCTCCGCCACGGCGCTGCGCACTGCGTCCTCCGCGAACAGGCAGCTCTTGGGCAGGCGCACGGACACGTCCAGATAGCGGTTGTTGACGCTCTTCAGCTCCGCCGTGACCACGATGGCGTCATGCTCGCCCTTTGCGCCGCCGTAGCCGGTCATGCTCTTTATCATGAAAAGTACCTCGCAATTTTCACTAAGTAGAACCGGATGAGCGACGAATACGCCGCGTCATACAGCACGAACACCACCGCCCCCAGCGGATAGAGCACGTACCAGGCCAGCTCCCCGCCGGTGAAGGTGAACAGCGCCCTGGCCAGCAGCCAGTACATCACGAAGGCGGCGCTGTACAGCGCCAGCTTGCACGCCCAGCCGGCGGCCTTGCTGTGGATGCGCTCGAAAAGGCTCTTGGCGATGGGATAGTAGCCGAAAAAGGCTGCGAACATGATGACCCCCGCGCCGGGGAACAGCAGCGCGCCCAGCAGCACCGTCAGCACGAACACCGCCAGCGCCCATTTTATGCCGTACATCATCAGCGTCACGCACACCGGCAGGCTGGACACGGCCACCAGCGCCAGCCGTCCGGCGGGCAGCACGGACCCCAGCAGCAGCAATACCACGCCGATGGCGGTCAGGATGGCCAGCCGAGCCAAACGCTTCGTACCGTCTTTCATCTCACCGGCACCCGATGCAGGGGATCAGGTTCCCGCCCAGCATCTCGCAGCAGCAGTCCGCGCAGATCAGGTTCTGGCACATGTTGCAGGCCGCGTCGGAGCCCATCATGCCCATGCCGCCGGCGGGGCGGTAGGCCTGGCCGCCCTGGTTCATATACTGCACCGCGTTGCGGTACTCCACGTTGTTGGGCTCCATGGTGGCGGCAGTGCGGAAATACTGCCCCGCCTGGTCCATCCAGCCCTTGCGCCAGTAGACGCTGCCCATCAGGTAATACCACTCTGCGTCGTGGGTGCCGATGGCGTTCAGCATGGCCTCGGCCTGAGCCAGGTTGTTGGCGTTGATGAGGTTGCGTATCTGGATATACTGGCTCCGCCCGCTGCTCTGGCTCTGGTAGGCGCTGCCGCCTGTGCCGTAGGAATAGGATCGGGCGGACCCGCCGCCCCCCTGCTCCCGGCTCTTGGTGATGGCGTCGTATGCCTCGTTGATCTCTTTCATCTTCTCGGAGGCCAGATCCGCCAGCGGGTTGTCGTGGTAGTTGTCCGGATGGTATTTCCGCGCCAGGTCACGGTAGGCCTTCTTGATCTCGTCGTCGCTGGCCTGAGGGGATACGCCCAATACGCTGTAGGGATCGTTCATACGCTTCTCCGTTCTCTGTGGTATTTTGGTGATCTCTTCCACGTCCCGGCAAAGACCGCCTGTGTCGCTGCGGGAAGGCCGAGGTAAATGGTGTTGGAAAGGATGCCGGAATAGGGGCCCTCCTCCAGCAGCGCATATGCGCCCGCCAGAGCGTTGTGGGAGAGCTGCAGGCTCTCCCGCAGGGTCCTCTCGTCCTCCGGGCTCAGCCGGCCGTCCGCCGGCGTGAAGCGAAATCGCAGGGGGTTATAGGAGCCGCTGCGCATATCCTCCGCCAGGTCGTCCGCCGCGTCCAGGATATAGATGATGCGGCCCAGGTGATACAGCAGCTGGCCCAGTATCCGCCGCCGGTCCTCCGTGGGCTGGCTCTCGCCGATGGCCCGCAGGATCGAGGCGAACTTATCCGCCGCCGCGTCCAGACTGGGGCAGTTCTCCTGTTCCAGCTGCTGCAGGGCGGAAAGCTCGGTCTGCACTGCCCTGGCAAAAGCCGGCTGCCGGTCCGACGCCCTTTTATAGGCTCGGCGCAGCGCAGCGCATGCCAGCTTACAGCACCAGGCCAGAGGCGGCTTTTTGTCCTGGGCGCCGTCGGCCAGCTTCCACCAGCCCAGCACCACAGTCATATCCGCCGCCGCTGCAAGGCTCCCGGTGGTGCACAGACACTCCACCGGCCGCAGCGGATGGACGGGACAGCGCTTTTTGCAGCGCTCCGGTCCGGCTCCCTCCGCCAGCAGCATGGCCAGGAAGGTGAAGTCGTAGTTGACCAAAAACCGGCTCAGAAAACCGTACCGCCGGGCCAGCTCTTGGCACAGCCCGCAGTAGACGGCCCGGAACAGCTCCAGCTCGGAAACCTTCAGCTCGCCCTTCACCGGGCGGACATAGCCGTACATCAGCGCCTGTGGTAGCTGGTGATGGTGTAGTCTATCTTTTTGAAGCGCTTGCCCATCTCCACCGAGATCAGCGCGCCCACCGCAAAGCCGATGGCGCAGGAGATGATGCAGCCCTCCTGGTCCAGATGCATCAGCGCGCCCACCGCGTAGCCCAGGAACAGCAGCACTACCGGGACCATATAGATGAGCAGCGTCACCTGCATGATGGTCTTGGTGGCGCTCTCCAGCACCACACGCTCGCCCGGCTGGGCGAATATCTTGTTATGGGCCTCCACAAAGATCTGCTTGCCGTAGATGCACTCGCCACAGCCGGAGCAGTGCTGGCAGGCGGTCACCCGCTCCACCTCTACCTGGGCCATGCCCTTGTCCAGCAGCTTTCTCACGATGCCTGTCTGTGTCATTGCTGCTCTTCCTCCGTCAGCTGGATATAGATGGGATAGGACCCGACCACGCCCGCAGAATCGACGCCGTCGATATACACGGTGGTAGGCACCCGGTAACGACCGGCGGCAGGCGTCACATCCGTCAGATCCGCCACGATGCGGATGTTGTTGGCCTTGATCTGGTCGAAGACCGCCTCCGGGGAGCGGACCGTGACCACCTTCAAAGGCTCCACGATCTTGCAGGCAAAGCCGGCGGGAGGCTCCGTGGTAGAGAGGTTGTTCACGATGAACGTGTCATATTTCAGGCCGATGAACTCCATGCTCACCTTTGCCGTCAGGTCGCCGGAAACGCACTCCACCCCGTTGGGCAGCACGATGTTGTACTCCGTGGGCGAGAAGGACAGCGTATCCGCCAGGCGGATGTCCGCCACGGCGATGCTGTTCAGTCCGTCCAGCGTGGCCGCGTCGCCGGCGATGGTGATAGTCTTCGGCTCGATGTCCGTTATCACGTTGGCGCTGGTCGCGCCGCCGCCCTCCACCAGATTCACCGCCAGGGCGACCTCCTTGATGGTGCTCACGGGAACGGTGACCGTGACGGTCTCCGTGTCCGCCTGCACGTCCTCGAACTCCAGGACATTCTCCTCCGCGTCCAGCAGAACGAAGTTCGCCTCCGAGGAGAACGAGGCGTTCACCTCATCCCGGCCCACGACCACCTGGACGGCGCTGATCTGCTCCAGCTCCTCCTCCGGGCCGGTAAAGGTCACGTTGGCCGGATCGAAGGTCATCTCCGAGGCGTCGATCATGTATCCCTCCGCCGTCGTGCCCTCGAACACGCCGGTCACAGGCAGGCTCTTGGTGGACAGCTTGCTGATCTGCAGTCCGATGGTGGAGGGCGAACGGGACGCCTCCTGTATGTTGCTCTGGTTCACCGTGGAGGGGTAGGTGATGGTATAGCTCATGGCCCGGTAGCCGGCCTTGGTCACGTTGCTCAGGTTCACCACCGCCCGCAGATCGCCGCTGGAGATGGCGTCGATGTCCCGCCGGGTGCCCCGCAGCGTCACGTTCACCACGGAGGCGTCCTGGTCGGACACTACCATGTTCAGCGTGTCCCGCATGGCGTCCTGGCCCACGAAGGCCACCTCCACGCCGTAAAAGGTCTTGGTCTTGGCCACGGCGTAGTTGGAGGTATAGTACAGCCAGATGAACAGCGCCACGCCCAGGCTGATGATAGCCCAGAACAGGCGGCTGTCCCGTATCTTACTGATCGGCGTTTTGTTTTGCATCCTTGCTCCCCTTCCGGCTCTTCAGCCGTTCCCACAGGCCTCCGCGCTCCGCCTGGTCCTCGTCCGACAGCAGCTCCTGCCGCAGCTGGGCCTCCAGCATATCGGCTGTCAGATGCCGCTTCAAAAGCCCGTCCATCGCCACGCTGATGCTCCCGGTCTCCTCGGAGACGATCACCACCACCGCGTCGGACCGCTCGCTCAAGCCCAGGCCCGCCCGATGGCGGGTGCCAAGCTCACGGCTCAGATTGGACTTCTCCGTCAGCGGCAGCATGCATCCCGCCGCCGCCAGCCGGCCGTCCCGGATGATCACCGCGCCGTCGTGCAGGGGCGAGCCCTTGTAGAAGACATTCTTCAGCAGCTCCAGCGATACCGTGGCGTCTATCTCGGTGCCCACGTCCATGACGATGCCGGTGAGCCGATTGGTCCTCTCGAACACGATCAGCGCGCCAGTGCGGTCACGGGACATGTCCTCGCAGGCATAGACCGTCTGCATGATGGTCTTCTCCATCGTCTGCCCGCCCATCTGCCTGCCAAAGAGCGAGAAGAGCCGATAGGAGCCCACACGCTCCAGCGCGCGGCGTATCTCCGGCTGGAACAGCACCACCATGGCCAGCACGCCTATCTCGAACACCTGCCGCAGCAGGAAGTTCGTCAGCGACAGCTTCAAAACACTGGACAGGGCCAGCGCCACCAGCAGCAGAAACAGGCCCTGGGCCACGCGGATGGAGTTGGTGCGCCGGATGAAGGAGATGACGGCGTATACAGCCACTGCCACCACCAGCACATCCACCACGTCCGCCAGACTCATGGACAGCAAAAGCCGCAGATTATTGCCCAGATTCGTCAGAGAGTTACTCATATGGCTACACCACCGCAAAACGCATCAGTTTACTCTATGTCAACTTGATATTATATAACAAATCTGTAACTTTAGCAACATAATTTCCACCAAACCTACCCTGTATAAAGCAAAAAAATGGGGCGCTATGCTCATAGCGCCTCAGTCCAATATATCCAGCACCGCAGCCGCCGCCAGCGCCGTCTCCCTGTCGGTGTTGAAGGGCGAGAAACTGAACCGTACCGTCCCCTGCTCCAGCGTCCCGGCCGTGTCATGGGCCAGCGGCGCACAGTGCAGGCCCGCCCGCACGGCTACGCCCCGCTCCGACAGGCGGAACGCCGCCTCCTCGCAGTCCAGCCCCTCCAGCTGCAGCGACAGCACCCCCGCCTGGTCCGACGGGTCGGCGGCCCGGAAGAGCCTCACGCGGCCGTCCCCGGCCAGCCTATCCGCGAAGTCAGCCAGCAGCTTCCGCTCGTGGGCCAGCACCGCCGGACAGGTGGTCCTGTGCAGCCACCGCACGCCCGCCAGCAGCCCGGCGACGCCGGGCACGTTGTGGGTGCCCGCCTCCAGCCGGTCCGGCAGGAACGCCGGCATGGCCGCCTGACGGCTCATCGAGCCGGTCCCGCCGTAGAAGAGCGGCCGCGCGTCCTCCTCCCGGCACAGCAGCACCCCGGTCCCCTGGGGACCCAGCAGGCCCTTGTGGCCGGGCATGGCGGCGAAGGCGCAGCCCAGCGCCTCGAAGTCCAGGCCCACGCTGCCGGCGCCTTGGGACGCGTCCACGATGAGCGGTATCCCCTGCGCCCGGCACAGGGCCGCGATCTCTTTGACGGGCAGGATATAGCCAAACACGTTGGACACCTGGGTACACACGGCCGCCTTCGCCCCCGGCAGCAGCCGTCGGAACGCTTCGACGGCGGCCAGGGGCTGGAAAAGCGGCGATGCGGCCACCTTTATGTCCGCTCCGACGCCGTGCAGGGTCCGCCATACGGCGTTGTGCTCATAGCCGGACACCACCACCCGGTCCCCCGGACCGACCAGGCTGTGGATGGCGATGTTCAGCCCGTGGGTGGCGCTGGAGGTGAAGACCACCTGCTCCGGCCGCCGGACACAGAACATATCCGCCAGCGCGATGCGGCAGTCCAGCACCGTGTCGGCGGCCAGCATGGCGCTGGCGTACCCGCCCCGGCCGGGGCTGGACATGCTCTGCAGCGCCTCGGCCACCGCATAGCGGACGGCGGCTGGTTTTTGCAGGCTGGTGGCGGCGCAGTCAAGATAGATCATGGCTCCGCCTCCAGCTTTCCGTTCTCATGGCGCAGCAGCACCCGCTCCGGGCCCAGACCGGCGGCGGACAGTATTTGAAGGCTCCTGTCCCGGTGCCGGGCGGCCACGGACACACAGTAGGCGCAGCCCCGGGTGGCGGCGGCCTTCGGCACACGCAGGACCGTTCCTGTGATGCCCGCACGCTCCAGCACCCGCGCCGCCCGCTGGGCATAGGTCAGGCTTCGGAACGTCAATAGATAGTGCATAAAAAGACCTCCCGCTGTGGTTACGCACCATTGTATGCGGGAGGTACGGTATTTGGTCAATGTCAGCGCAGCAGCACCACCGCGTGGGCGCTGATGCCCTCGCCCGCGCCGGTGAAGCCCATGTGCTCCTCAGTGGTGGCCTTCACGCTGACGGCGGAGACGTCCACCGCCAGGTCGTCGGCGATGTTTTGGCGCATCTGCGCCAGGTAGGGCGCCAGCTTGGGCCGCTGGGCGATGACGGTCACGTCGCAGTTGCCCACGGCATACCCCGCCTGGGCGGCCGCCTGTACCGCCGCCCGGAGGATGACGCGGCTGTCTATCCCCTCCGTGGCCGGGTCGCTGTCCGGGAACAGGTGCCCGATGTCCTCCAGCGCCGCCGCGCCCAGGATGGCGTCCGCCAGCGCGTGCAGCAGCACGTCCGCATCCGAGTGGCCCAGAAGCCCCTTTTCAAAGGGTATCTCCACCCCGCCCAGTATCAGCTTTCTGCCCTCCGCCAGCCGGTGGGCGTCGTATCCATGGCCTATCCTCATGTTCCCTGCCTCCCCCGCAATATGAGCTCCGCGATCTTCAGGTCCAGCGGCGTGGTGATCTTGACGTTCTCCTCGCTTCCACGGGACAACGTTATCCGCCCGCCGATACGCTCTACTGCCATACAGTCGTCCGTCACCTCCGGGGCGTTTTGCGCCGCGTCGGTCAGCGCCGCGCGGATGAGGTCCGCCTGGAAGCACTGGGGCGTCTGGGCGGCGAACAGGCCGACGCGGTCCGGAGTGGCGGTCACCACGCCTTCCGACGCCTGCTTGATGGTGTCACGCACAGGCACCGCCGGCAGCGCCGCAGTATGGCGGTACGCCGTCCACAGCGCGTCCAGGATGACCTCCTCTGTCACCAGGGGCCTCGCCCCGTCGTGGATGGCGATCAGCTCCGCCTCCGGCGGCACGGCCATCACCCCCGCCAGGCAGGACATGGCACGGGTCGCGCCGCCGGGCACGACGGCGTACAGCTTCGTCACCCCGTACTGCCGGGCCAGCGCGGCGATGGTCTCCTCGTTCCCCGGCCTGGTGACCGTCACGATGGCGCCGATCGCGCCCGACCGCTCAAAGGCCAGCAGCGTCCGGGCCAGCACAGGCATGCCCCCCAGATCCGCCATCAGCTTATCGCCGCCGAACCGGGTGCCGGAGCCGGCCGCCACGATCACCGCCGCCGCATAGGGCAGCCGGGCCGTCTTCAGTTTTTCCGATGCTCTTGCCATATCCGCCTCAACATAACAAAATGATTTGCTCCATATAGTGATTATACCCGTTCCGGGTAGTTTTCGCAAGGCCGCCTTGCGGACAGGAGGTCATCGCTTGCTCCGGGATAAGACTCTCGCTTTCAACACCGCGCTGCTCACCGCATCGGGCCTGGCCATGCGCTTCGTGGGCATGGTCTGGCAGGTATGGCTGGTCAGCCGCATCGGCGAGGCGGGCATTGGGCTTTTTCAGCTGGTGATGAGCGTCAACGCCCTGGCCGTCACGGTGGCCGTGTCCGGCAGCCGCTACGCCGTCACCCGCCTGACGTCGGAGGAGAACGGTCTTGGCCGGCCCCAGGGCGCGGCCCAGGCGCTGGGCGACTGCATGGTGTACGGGCTGTTCTTCGGCACGGCGGCCGGGCTTATCCTGCTGCTCACCGCCCAGCCGCTGGGTTTTCTCTGGCTGGAGGACGCCCGCACCGTCCGGCCCCTGATGCTGCTGGCCCTGACCATGCCCCTGACCGGCGTCGACTCGGTGATGCACGGCTACTTCACCGCCGTAGGACGGGTGTGGAAGGGCGTGTGCGTATCCGTCTGCCAGCAGCTGGTCACCATCGCCCTCACCGCCTCCATGCTGCTGCTCGTCCCCGCAGGGGATCTGGAGACTGCCGTGGCGGTCATCACCGGCGGCAGCCTCATCGGCGACGGTCTGGGCCTGGCAGCGCTGGCTCTGGCCTACGCCGGCGACCGCCGCCGTCACGGCATCGTCCGGCCAAAGTCCGCTGCGCCTCTGCCGGGCATGGCCGGGCGCATGCTGTCCATCGCCCTGCCCCTGGCGGCGGCTTCCTATGCCAGAAGCGGCCTTTCCACCTTGCAGCACCTGCTGGTGCCCCGGGGCTTGCGGGCCTCCGGCCTGACGGCGGACAGCGCCTTGGCCGGCTACGGCGTGATACAGGGCATGGCCCTGCCGGTGGTGCTGTTCCCCTCCTGCCTGATGATGGCGGTGGCGGAGCTGATCGTGCCCAAGCTGACGGAAAAGCAGATGCGCGGCGACGACGCCGGCATCCGCCGTGTGACCGGCGAGGTGCTGTACAAGAGCTTCGTCTTCTGCGCCGTCACAGCCAGCCTCATGCTGGCGCTGGGAGACTGGCTGGGCATGGCGCTGTACGCCTCGGAGCAGGCCGGACAGTACATCCGGCTGTTCGCCCTCATCGTGCCGGTGATGTACATGGACATGGCCACGGACGGCTGCCTGAAGGGCCTGGGAGACATGATGTTCTGCATGTACGTGAACATCGCGGACGTGGGTCTGTCCGCTCTGCTGGTGTGGCTGCTGCTGCCAAAGTGGGGACTGAACGCCTACATATTCGTCATCTGTTTTACGGAGGTATTCAACTTCGCCCTCAGCATCTGGCGGCTGCGGCGGACGGCCCGCTTTCGTCTGCCGCCGCGCAGGACGCTCTATACGGCGGCTGCGGCGGCGCTGTGCGGCCTGGCGGCCAGGGCGCTGGGCGCATATACCGGCGCCGGGGAGAGCGCCGCCGCGCTGGTCCTGTCCCTGGCCGGCGGGCTGGGGCTGTACTGCCTGGCCGTGCGGAAAAGCCTTTGACATGGCCCGCGCAATCTGGTAAGCTAGGAGCGGGAAGTGATACGAATGATATTGACCGCAGACCTTTCAAACAGCCGCATCACCCTGGCGGGCATGGAGGACGGCGTCAGCTGCTTCACCTGCCAGATGGCCACCGTGAAGACCCGCACCGCCGACGAGTACGCCGCCCTGACCCGCCTGCTGCTGGAGCAGCGGGGCGTGGACTGCGGCGCGCTGGAGGGCTGCATCCTGGCCTCTGTGGTGCCGGAGCTGACGCTGACGCTGCGCCAGGCGCTTGAGCTGCTGACCGGCATCGACCCCATGGTGGTGGGCCCCGGCGTGAAGACCGGGCTCAACATCCGCCTGGACGACCCGTCCCAGCTAGGCGGCGACTTCGTGGCAGCGGCGGTGGCGGCCCAGGAGCGCTATCCCCTGCCGGTGGTCACCGTGGACATGGACACCGCCATAGGCATCGGCGTCACCGACGGCGGCGGACACTATATCGGCGGCGTCATCGCGCCGGGTGTGATGGTCTCCACCGCCGCGCTGACCAACCGGGCCTCCCTGCTGCACAACGTGGTGCCCCAGGCCCCCGGACGCATCATCGGCAAGAACACAGACGAGTGCATGCGCTCCGGGCTCATCTACGGCTCCGCCGCCATGCTGGACGGGCTGCTGGACGGCATCGAACGGGAGCTGGGCCAGTCCGCGACGGTGGTGGCCACGGGGGCATGGGCCGAGGCGGTGGTGCCCCACTGCCGGCGAAAGGACATCCACGTGGACGCTGAGCTCATCCACCGGGGCCTGTGGCTCATCTGGAAAAAGAATCAGAAGCGGTAAAACGCCGCACATGCTAAAAGGGTCTGTTTGCGATGCAAACAGACCCTTTTTATCGTTTCATGCGGTCACTTGCTCTGGATGTACTGGTCTATCCCGGCGGCGGCTACCTTGCCGGCGCCCATGGCCTTGATGACCGTGGCCGCGCCCGTCACCGCGTCGCCCCCGGCGAACACGCCGGCGCGGCTGGTGGCGCCCGTGGCGTCATCCGCCACGATGCCGCCCTTCTTGGTGGCCTCCAGGCCCGGCGTGGTGGACAGGATCAGCGGGTTGGGGCTGGTGCCGATGGCGATGATGACCGAGTCCACGTCGATGACGTACTCGCTGTCCGGCACCTCCACCGGACGGCGGCGTCCGGAAGCGTCCGGCTCGCCCAGCTCCATCTTTATCACCTTGATGCCCGTCACGTGGTCGTTCTCGTCGCCCACGATCTCCACGGGGTTATTGAGCAGCTTGAAGATGATCTCCTCCGCCTGGGCGTGGTGGACCTCTTCTTTACGGGCGGGCAGCTCCTCCATGGAGCGGCGGTAGATGATGTACACCTCGTCCGCACCCAGACGCTTGGCGGTGCGGGCCGCGTCCATGGCCACGTTGCCGCCGCCCACGATGGCCACCTTTTTGCCCAGCTTGATGGGGGTGTCGTACTCGGGAAGATACGCCTTCATCAGGTTGGAGCGGGTCAGGATCTCGTTGGCGGAGAACACGCCCAGCAGGTTCTCGCCGGGGATGTGCAAAAACTGGGGCAGGCCCGCGCCGGAGCCGATGAACACCGCCTCGTAGCCCTCCTCGAACAGCTCGTCGATGCTCTCGGCACGGCCTATCACCGCGTCGGTGACGATCTTCACGCCGAAGTGCTCCAGCTTGGCGATCTCACGGGCCACGATGGCCTTGGGCAGACGGAACTCGGGGATGCCGTACACCAGCACGCCGCCGGCCTTGTGGAAGGCCTCGAAAACCGTGACCTCATACCCCTTCCGGGCCAGATCGCCGGCGCAGGTCAGGCCGGCCGGGCCGGAGCCCACCACCGCCACCTTGTGGCCGTTGGTCTCCGGCACTGCGGGGGGACCGTCCTTGTGGCCCTCCTGCATATGGTAGTCCGCCACGAACCGCTCCAGGCGGCCGATGCCCACCGGCTCGCCCTTGATGCCCCGCACGCACTTGCCCTCGCACTGGTTCTCCTGGGGGCAGACGCGCCCGCAGATGGCCGGCAGGCTGTTGGTGGAGGTGATGACCGCGTAGGCGCCGTCAAAGTCGCCCTCGGCCACCTTGGCGATGAACTCCGGGATGTGCACGTTCACCGGGCAGCCAGACACGCAGGCCGGCCGCAGGCAGTGCAGGCAGCGCTTGGCCTCGTCCACGGCCATCTCGGCGGTGTAGCCCAGGGCCACCTCGTCAAAGTTCTTGTTCCGTACCAGAGGCTCCTGCTCCGGCATGAGGTTCTTGTCCATGCGCATATTAGCCATGCTGTCTCACTCCTCCCGTGATGCGGCAGATGTGCTCCTCCGCCGCCTTCTCCTCCTCGGCGTAAAACGCGCTGCGCTTGATGATGCCGTCCCAGTCCACCTGATGGCCGTCGAACTCCGGGCCGTCCACGCAGGCGAACTTGGTCTGGCCGCCCACCGTCAGCCGGCAGGCGCCGCACATGCCGGTGCCGTCCAGCATGATGGGGTTCATGGACACGATGGTCTTCACGCCGTAGGCCTTCGTGGCCTCGCACACCCGCTGCATCATCCGGGTGGGTCCCACGCACATGATCTCGTCGTACTGGTTCCCGGCGTCCAGCAGGGCCTTCATCTTGTCCACATTGAACCCTGCCTCGCCGTAGGAGCCGTCGTCGGTGGTTATGTACAGGTTCGTCACCCCGGCGCGCATCTCCTGCTCCAGGATCACGATGTCCTTGGAGCGGAAGCCCGCTACCATGTCCACCTCTATGCCCCGGTCGTGCATGCCCTTGGCCACCGGATAGGCGATGGCGTTGCCCACGCCGCCGCCGACGACGCAGACCTTTTTCAGCCCCTCCATGTTGGTGGGCCGGCCCAGAGGACCGACGAAGTCCGCCAGGCTGTCGCCCTGCTCCATCAGGGCCAGCATTTTGGTGGTCTTGCCCACCGGCTGGACCATGATGGTCACGGTCCCCTTTTCCGTGTCGGAAGCGGCGATGGTCACCGGCACGCGCTCGCCATACTCATCCAGGCGGAAGATGATGAACTGTCCCGGACGGGCCTTGCGGGCCACCAGCGGCGCTTCGATGACGAACTCGATGACCGTTCCGGCCTCGTTCAGGGCGCGCTTGCTCACGATCTTGAACATATTGCTCCTTGTCCCCCTCTGCTTTTTGCTATGTTATTATTATTATAGCAAATTTCGCTCAGTTATGGAAGGGTTTTCTGCGATGTTTTGTGGATTTTATGGCAATTCCAGCGTTTCCAGCGCCTGGGTGACCTTTTCAAAACCCATGGCCCGACTGGCCTTGACCAGCACCGCGTCCCCCGGCTGCAAAAGCGAGGGCAGAGCGGCGATGAGCCCGTCCGTATCGGCATACCAGAGCGCCCCCTCCCCGGCCCCCTCGGCCAGGGCCTTGGCCTCGCCGCCGCAGGCGAGCACCAGCGCGCACTTTTCCGCAGCCAGCGCGCCGGTCTGCCGGTGCAGCTGCCCGCTGCGCTCTCCCAGCTCCCGCATGTCCCCCAGGATGGCCACCCGCCGTCCAGGCAGATGGGAAAGGCTGTCCAGGGAGCTGGCCACGCTGGTGGGATTGGCGTTGTAACAGTCATCCAGGATGGTGAGGCCGCCGGTGCGTATCACCCGTCCCCGGCTGCCCACGGTCTCATAGGACGCCACGCCCCGGGCGATCTGCTCGTCGGTAAGACCCAGCTGCAGGCCCACCGCCGCGCCCATCAGGGCGGCGTAGACCATATGCTCCCCGAAGGCGGGGATGCGCACCGGGATGCGCCTTGCGCCGGAGACGATGACGCACCGCATCCCGTCCTCTCCGTCGGCGGATACGTCCTCCGCCCGGACGGCGCAGTTCTCCCCCATGCCGAACAGCACGGTCCGGCGGCCGAAGTCATGCGCCCGCAGCAGCGCGTCGTCCCCATTGGCGATGACGACGCCGTTTTCAGGCATGCCGGCGACCATCTCTCCCTTGGCCCGCAGCACACCGGGCCGGTCGCCCAGAAACTCCAGGTGGGCGTCGCCGATGAGCGTGTATACGCCAACGTCCGGCCGGACCATTTCCGTCAGCCGGGTCATCTCACCGAAGCCGGAGATGCCCATCTCCACCACGGCCGCTTCATGCTCCTGCCGGAGCCGGAACAGGGTCATGGGCACCCCCAGCTCGTTGTTGAAATTCTTCTCTGTCTTCAGGGTGTCGAACCGGGCCGACAGCACCGCCGCGATCATCTCCTTGGCGGTGGTCTTGCCCACGGAGCCGGTCACGCCGATGAAAGGTATGTCGAACCGGCCCCTGTACCAAGCCGCTGCGGCCCGCAGCGCCGCCTGGGTATCCGGGACCTTTATCTGGGGCACGTCCGCTTCCACGAACCGCTGGCACAGCACGCAGCGCGCGCCCATTTTCGCCGCCTGGGCGATATAATCGTGGCCATCCACACGCTCGCCGGGGATGGCCGCGAACAGGCAGCCGGGCACGATGGTCCTGCTGTCTGTCGTGACGGCCGTCAGCTCCCCCGCCGGGAGCGGACCGCTGGCCTGGCCTCCGGTCACATCCAGTATGACCTGGGCCGTCAATCCGCGCATGACCGTATCCATCAGCGGTACTTCTTCAGGGACGCGTCGATGAGCGACTGGCACAGCGCGCCGTAGTCCATGCCCATGGCCCGGCCCACCCGGGGGATGAGGCTGGTAGGCGTCATGCCGGGCAGGGTGTTGGCCTCCAGGCAGTAGAACACGCCGTCCCGGCCCATGATGAAGTCCACCCGGCCATATGCCTGCAGGCGCAGGACCTTATACACCTTCTCCGCCAGAGCCTGGATGGCGGCGGTCTGCTCGTCCGTGATAGGGGCCGGGCAGGGCTCGTCGGTCATGCCGGGCTGGTATTTGTTCTTATAATCATAAAAGCCGGACTTGGGGATAATCTCCGTCACGGGCATGGCCGCCCCGTCCAGCACGCCCACGGTCAGCTCACGGCCGTCGATGAAGCGCTCGGCCAGCACGCTGTCCTCGTACCGGAAGGCCAGCTCCAGCGCCGCCTGGTATTCATCGGGACCGTTCACGATGGTGGTGCCCACGCTGCTGCCGCCGGAGCAGGGCTTCACCACACAGGGGAACGGGGGCATGGGAGCATCCTCCCCCCGGCGCACCGTCACGCTGTCCGCCACGGGCACGCCTGCCTGGCGCAGCAGGATCTTTGACAGCGCCTTATCCATGGCAAGAGCGCTGCCCAGATAGCCGCTGCCGGTGTATTTGACGCCGTTTATGTCGAAGTATGCCTGCAGCTTGCCGTTCTCTCCCTCGTCGCCGTGCAGGGCCAGAAAGGCGATGTCCGCCGCCTGGCATATCCTGAGCACATTGGGCCCCACCAGGCCCTGACCGGGGCGCATGGCCCGCACCGCCGCCAGGTCGGGGGCGTCCTCCCCCACGGCAAAATGTCCGCTCTGTTCCTCCGCCGTAAACACGTCCTCTATCTCATCGAAGGGCTCTGTCCATCCAAGGAACAGGTCCACCAGAGCCACCCGGTGGCCGATGCTGCGCAGGGCACGGGCGATGCCCACGCCGCCGGAAAGGGACACATCCCGTTCGTTGGAAAGCCCGCCGCACAATACCGCTATCTTCATGATCGCGCCTCCTCTGCTTTGCGTTCCATCAACGCATTTTAACATATCCCGGAGATTCGCGCAATTATATTGTCATTTTTTCAAAAATATGTTAAACTACAGTTAGTGTAAACTTAGGAAGGAAACAGGATATGCCATACATTATCATCGACCTGGAGTGGAACCAGGCCATGAGCGCGAGATCTTCCGTATTCAACCATCTTCCCATCCATCTGCGGGGCGAGATCATCCAGATCGGCGCCGTGAAGCTGAACGATGATCTGACACCCGGCGAGGAATTTCAGTGCGACGTCAGCCCCGTGTGGTTCCGCAAGATGCACTACAAGGTGAAAAAGCTCACCGGCTTCGATAACGAGAGGCTGGCCCACGGCCTGCCCTTCAAAAAGGCTCTGGAGCAGTTCCTGGACTGGTGCGGGCCGGACTGCACCTTCATGACCTGGGGCTATGACGACAGCGGCATCATGGAGCAGAACTGCATCATCCACGACCTGGACATCGACTGGATGGGCCAGTGGGTGAATCTGCAGCTCATATACAACATGCTCACCGAGGACCCGGACCGTAACCAGAAGTCCCTGGAGACCGCCATGGAGCACTTCGGCATCGAGCAGACGCGTGTGGCGCACGACGCGCTGGGCGACGCCTACAACACCGCGCTGGTCTGCTCCCGGCTGGATCTGCGCCGAGGGCTGGACAATTATGACTCGCTCGTCCGGCAGCTCTCCCGCCATGTGCCCGAGGCCGGCGGCAGCGGCCCCGCGCCCATCGAACACAACGTCTCCCCCGCCTACGCCACGCGGGAGGAGCTCTGGCAGGCGGTGGAGCAGTCTCAGGCCGTGTGCCCCGACTGCCGCAGGCCCTTGGAGCGCACCCGCTGGGTCAGCCAGGGCGACCGGCGGTATATGTCCCTGGCCGAGTGCGCCGAGCACGGCGCGTTCCTCTGCCGTGTCCGGCTGCGCAGCGACCCGGACGGTACCTGGACCGCCAACCGGCTGCTGTACCGGGCGGACGAGGAGATGGTCGCCAGCTTCCGCGAGCGGCAGAGCCACCCCCGCCGTCGCCGCCGCAGAGGCGCGAAGCAGTCATAAACTATATAAAGACACGGCCCCGGAGCGTTGCGCTCCGGGGCCGATTTTCTTATCCTCTCATCCCTGCGTTCTGACGCGGCGCAGCAGCACCGCCAGCAGTCCGCCGCACAGGCACATCACCGCCAGCCAGGGCGCCAAGTCCGTCTCGTCGCCGGTGGCGGGGATGACGGAGCCCGCAGATGTGGTCGCCTGGGTACCGGAGCTGCCGCTGCCGGAGCCATCACCGCCGTCGCCTGTCCCGCCGCCCTGCTCGGGGGCGGGCGCGGAGCGCAGCATCGTGCCGTTATCGGCGCCGTCTCCGATGACGCCGCCGCTGCCGTCGGCGCTTTGCTGGGACACCAGCCCCTCCATGGCCGCGCGCAGCGCGCTTATCGCCTGCTCTACCTCTTCGGGCCCGGCGCCGTCGCCCTTCGCCAGGACAGTCTCCGCCGCGCTTATCGCGTCGGCAAGAACGCTGTAGCTGTTCGGCGTGTACAGGGACGCGTCGATGGCTCTGGCGGACTCCAGCACCGCGCCCAGATCGTCCGAGCCGACGATCACCAGGTCGATGCACGCCTGATTGTACGCCTTGATGGCGTCGTTCACCTGCTCCTGGGTCACGGCATCGCTCTCCAGAAGCCTTACTATCTCGTCGATGGCGGCGTTGAGCTTTGCCCAGCTCTCCTCGGAATACTTGTTCTCAGCGGAGAACATCGCGTTGGCGGCGTCCAGCACGCTCTGCAGCTGTGCCTTGGGCTCGCCGCTCTCCGCCTCGGGGCCCAGGCTCACGTTCTGGGCGACCGTGTTGACGCCGTATACGTAGCGCAGAGAGGACTGCACGGGCTGCGCCTTGTCCGCCGGACTGACAGTGCCCAAAACGCGGCTGGTGTATCCCGGCTGCATCAGCGGGGCCGTGCCGGCGATATACACGTCCAGGGTCCCGTCGCCGGCGACGCAGTTGGTCAGATAACCCCCGGCTATATCGCCGGCGAAGGAGAACTGCACGTCCCCCTCCGTGCGCAGCTGGAACTGCACCGAGGACACCCCCTCTCCGGCGATGTGGCCGGAGAGAAGGGTGACGGTCCCGTCCGGGGAGACCTCGATGGCGTCCGTGCCCGCGTCCACGCCGGCGGCCAGCGCCGGGGGCGTCAGCAGCAACAGCAGCGACAGCAGGACCGCGATCGTCCAGAGCGTTTTGAAAAAAGTCTTGGTCATGTTCTGCTCCTTCCCTGGCCGGCTCAGCCGTTGCCGAGAGTGATGCTGCCAAGGGGCTGCGGCATATCCACGAACATGGAGTCGCTCACCAGCCGATGGCCCTCGTTGTTCATAGCGTCGTTGACGCGGTACAGCTCCACGCGCACCTTTTGCGGCAGCGCGAAGTCCATCGTCAGGTCCTCCGGCTGTATCCAGTAGACCCAGAAGCCGTCGGCCACGTCCTGGATGCTGCCGGTGTCGGGCAGATCCGCCATGATGGTCTGATAGGCCCGCTGCGTGCCGTCGGCGCCCCTGCCCGCCACGATGCCGCCGTTCTGGTCATAGAGCACCACCGTGTTGTAAGCCGCGTTGCCCTTATAGCTCCCGGTGAACACCAGCGAGCCCTTGGGGATATAGTCGCCCGGCTCGTCGCCGTATTTATACGCCTCGCTCAGGTAGCCGATGACAGCGCTGCCGCCGCCGTAGCGGAAGTCCACGTTGTCGCCGGTCAGCCCCAGCGCCGTCAGCTCCGCCGCCGAGACCGTCTGTCCCGCCTGGCCGGTCAGAGTCAGTCGCATGGCGTCGGCGCTGTAGGTGCTCACATACTTTCCGTCGGGGTTGGCAAAGTAGACGGTCTTGTCGCTGCCCAGCGTGCCCTCGGCGGCACGGAGCCACTGGCCGTTCTGCCGCACGTCCATCACATAGCCGCCGATGGCCGCGCCGCCGGCGCTGTAGCGGAAGCCGCTGATGACCTGGGTCTGGCCGAAGCTTATCTGGATGCTGGCCCCGTCCTTCTCCACAAGAGCGCTGTAGACCGTGTCGGCCCTGTTGTCGGCCAGCAGCACGGCGGCGTCCTCGGTGATCTGCTCCGGGTCGTCGGCGCTGGTGCCGCCGCTCAGGATGGGATCCGCCTTCAGTCCATCGGTGGTGACGGTCCAGCCGGACTTGTCCAGATCGCCCTCGTGCTGGATCTTCACCGTGCCGGTGACAGCGGGCGCGGAGCGCTCAAGATATTTGTCCACCAGGGTGATCTCATAGTAGACCGCCCGGTTGTTCATGGCGGTCACCACATCGGTGAAGGAGCCGTCCGTGGTGAAGCCCACGGTCCTGCGCTCCACCTTGCCGCCGGCGATGGTGCAGCGGACGATCTCGTAGCCCAGCACCTCCTCCGGGGCGACAACGCCACCGGGCGCGATGGAGATGTCCACCCGGTTGGTCTGGCCGGCGTCCGCCGCAGCGGTGATCTGCCCCACGGCCTGGGTGGAGCCGTCGGCATTCAGGCGGCTGGGTCCGCTGTGCTCGATGGTATAGCGGCGGGAGTCGTCGCACACGTACCAGATGGCGCGCGTCTCCTTCTCGAACTGGGAGGCGTAGGCGGCGGTGCCCTCGTCCGGGGTCTTGCCCCAGCGCACGAAGAAGTCCAGGATGTCCTTCTGAGCCGCCGCGCAGCACAGCCGCATCAGCCGCTGGTCCATATCCGCTCCCTCCAGCGTCAGCTTTCCAGGCGCTTTGGAAGGCGTGCGGGCATAGGTGTCCACACGGGCCCAGAACAGGCTGGCCAGCTGCTGGTCGTAGTCGGCGTAGGTCTTGAAGTTATAGCCCTTATCGTAGGCCAGGTGCAGCTGCCAGTACATAGCCAGCTGGGTGAATACGTTGCCGGCGCTGCCCTTCGTGCCGCTGGTCACCTTCTCGTATACCTTCGGGTACTCGAAGCGGACAGAGCCGTTGCTGTCCTGGGCCTGGGCCAGCACGGCGAAGTAGTTGTTGGTGACCTCCGCGATGGCGTAGGTGCCCTGGTTGATGTCGTGGCCGATCTCATGGGCGATGCCCCAGCCGAAGTAATTGCCGCTCTGGTACAGGCCGTTGGCGTCGGCGGTCACGCCGCCGCAGCCGGCAATGCCCGCCGTCTCGGGCCACTCGATGCCGATGTGGTCGCCGGAGGCGTACATGAACGCGCCGGAGAACATCCGCTGGTAGCGGATATTCAGGTGCCGGTTGGGGATGCGGTCCACGGCGTCGGGCGCGGCCGCGTTCAGGCCCTTGTGCTGATAGAACAGGGCCATCATGTTCTCCATGGCGTTGAGGGATGCCAGCAGCCTGACCGCGTCGCCGCCGCAGCCGGCCAGCACCTGCTGTGCCGGGATGGACAGCATCATGGTGTCCAGCATGATGTCGGTGGCGCCCAGGATGCAGTCGCGCTCGCTGTAGTCATAGTTGACCTCCACGCTGACGGCTCCCTCGCCCTGATGCACCTCGGCGTGCTTGGCCTGGATGCCGGCGGCGTAGGCGCCGAGCTGGCTGAGATAGTCCGCCGTGCGGGCGGAGCGCTCGCCGGGGTCCGTCACCTTGTAAAGGTCCAGTACGGGCACGGCCACGCCGCCGCTGACGCGCACGGCGTACTGCTCCGAAGAGCCGGCTCCGCCGGTATACTGCACGTACAGCGCGCCGCCGGACTCCACGCCGGTGGTGGTCCATATCTTGGGCAGTTTGATCTCGTTGGCGCCCACCTTCAGGTTGAGCAGCACCTTGCTCATAGCGCTGGACTCGGCGTGGTACTGGGTGGCCACCAGCTGCAGATTGGTGCCGCTGCCGGTTTTTTTACCGGGGCTGCCCACGTAGACGGTGACGCTCTCGCCGGCCGCCGCCGTGACGCCCAGCGGCTGCCAGGCGTTCAGTCCGCCAAAGCCGTGCTCGTCGCCGCTGGCGGTGATGCCGGTATGTATCTGGATGACGCGGCCCTTGAACTGGTCGTTGTATATCTGCCGGGCGGTATCCAGCTCCCGCAGAAGCTGCGCCTTGTCCGGGTTCACCTCACCGAACTCGTCCACAGAGGACTCGATGCGCGCCTGCAGCTGGTCCAGCAGCTGCTCGGTGACGGTATCCGCCAGGGTCATGTGCAGATCGTCCGTGTACAACGCATTGAGCTCCTGCTTGAGGCTGTCGTACTTATAGAAGTACACCTCGGAGACGTTGATGCGGTTGTTCCCCGCCCAGTAGCGTGCCGTGCCGATCTGTATCTTCTTCGCCTCTACCGGACCGGGCAGGCGGATGAAGAAGTAGTGCCGCCCTTCGGCGTCGGTGCGCTTTTCGGAATACATCTGGCTGCGGTCGATGAAATGCTCCGTGCCGGCGCCTTCCCACCAGCGCAGCTGGATGTAGGTATAGTCCATGCCGGCGTCCACGGCGCTCATCATGCCGATGGTGTCGATCTTATATACGCCGTCGAAGGTGTAGGTCAGGCCGAGATGGGAGCCCAGGCTGCCGTTGTAGCCGCCGTCGTCCCAGGTGTGCCGGTCGTAGTAGGACGCGGGGTCTCCGTCCACCGTGCCCCAGGCGGTGCCCGCGCCGCTGTCCATGGAGCTGGAGAGCATCGTACCGCTGCTCTGCGCGGCGGATTCGATGTGGTATGGGCCGGGAACGCCGCTGGCGCTGCGGTTGATCAGATTGAACCGGCTCATCTCAGGCGGCGCGAGGGTGACGGTCCTGGCGCTGGCCAGCATGGACGGGGCGCTCTGGCCTATCTCGTTTTTGCCGATCACGTAGACCATATAATTGGTCGGTTTGGAGCTGTCCAGCCCGCCGATGGTGTAGCTGGTCACGGTCAGATCGGGCACCTTGCTGTATTGGGCCTCGGTCTCCGCCTTGTAGTAGAGGTCATAGGACGTGGTGTCCTTCATGTTCTTCCAGGAGACCACGACGCTCTGATAAGCGCCGGTCGCCTTTACGTTGTCCGGCTTGTCCGGCGCGCCCGTGGGCTTAGGCGTCACGGAGACGGCGGCGGACCAGTCAGGGCTCGTCCAGGAGCCGTTGACGGAGCGCACCTGGGCCGTGTAGGTGGTATAGTTGAGCACCTCGTCCTTGTTGAAGTTCGTCACGGTCAGGCTGGTACCGGTCAGAGAGTATGTCTCCGGCGCGTGCACGCCGTCGCTGACGCGCACCTCATAGCCGGTGATGTTCTGGCAGGGCTGCCAGGAGATGGTGAACTGACGGCTGCCGCCGGCGGGCGCGTTCATGACGGGGATGTCCAGCGCTGGCTCGGAGATGCGGTTCTCCATGCCGTTGACGAACTCCACCTGCGAGATCTCCGCCAGGTCGAGCTCGTCCGATGTAGAGGTGATGGTCAGCGTGACCCGCTTGACGGCCTTCTGACCGCCCAGCTTCACCGTGAAGTTGCCGGCGCCGTCCGGCACCACCTCCACCGTGCCGGTGACGATGGGCGCGGACAGCATCGTCGCGCCGGATGAGCGGCGCAGCACCCAGGGGGACATGGCGGCGGGCACGATGGGCTCGGCGATGATCTCGGCCCCCGGTTCCTCCGTCTCCGTTACGGCAACGGGCTCCGGCAGCGGCTCCTGGGTCTGCTCCGGCTCCGCCGCCGGGACAGTCATCTCGGTCTGGGCGGCGGTGACAGGCGCGGCGATCACCGCAGCGGGCGCGTAGACCACAGGCTGGCCGATGACGCCCTTGGCCACGACCTCCATGCCCAGCGCCTCGTCAAAATATGTGATGAGTATCTCGCCGTTGGCGATGTTGGTGTCCTCCAGAAGGATGACGTCTGTCTTGGCCTTGTCGGGCACGGCGAAGGACACCTGTACCGGCGCCTCCGGGGAGATGGGCTGGCCGTCGGCCGTGCCGAACTGGACGGACTGGCCGTTGTCCCGCAGCAGATCGTCCACATTGCCGGTGACGGCCGTGTTCTCCGACACAGCGGGCTTGATCATATCCGCCGGGATGAAGCGCTCCACGGTGGCCAGACGCGCGTCGGCGTCCATCCCGCCCACGTCCAGCCCTCGGGCCAGATATTCCGCGTCGGCCAGGTCCACCCTGCCGTCCATGTTCAGATCGGCGCAGCAGCCGTCTACAGCGGCTCCCGCCGCCACAGAGCGCATCATCGGCCCCCGATCCGCATCGTTCACCGCGCCGTCGCCGTTCACGTCGCCGATCTGCAGCACGCCGGGATGGGCCTTGCTCTCATAGCCGGCCACTTTGCCGGTCAGGAGCATGATACGGGCGCACTCGCCCAGAGAGATATGTATGGTCTGCGTATAGGCCGCGAAGCCGGGCGCGCATACGCTCAGCACATAGTCGGCCTCCTCAGCGACGGAAAAGCTGTACGTGCCGCCGTCGGCGGGCACGCTCTTCTGCTCCCCGGACGCGCCGTCCCGCGCCAGCGTGACAGTGAACGCGGGCGTGACGCCGTCGGGGTCCATCGCCTTGTGGATGGAGAGATCCAGTCTGCCGACCGTCGCGTACACGTCCTCCAGGCCGGCCATCGCGAGCAGCAGCTCCGGCTCCGGCGTGGCGCTGGGACTCGGCTCCGGCGCAGCGGTCGCCTCCGGCTCCGGCGTGGCGGTGGCTTCCGGCTCCGGCGTGGCAGTGGCCTCCGGTTCCGGCGTGGCAGTGGCCTCCGGTTCCGGCACGACGGTGGCCTCCGGTTCCGGCGTGGCAGTGGCTTCCGGTTCCGGCACAGTGGTGGCCTCCGGCTCCGGTGTGGCGGTAGCCTCCGGCTCCGGCTCCGGCGTAGCGGTGACCTCCGGCTCCGGCGTGGCGTCCGCATCCGGCTCGCCATCCGCGAACGCGGGCAGAGTGATGCTGCAGATCATGATCAAGGCAAGCATCAACGCGATCGTTCTTTTCATGGCTGCACCTCTTTTACCTGGGTCTTGACGATCTCAGACAAGATCATGTTATATTTTATCAGATTTAACATAATCTTGCAATACATTTGTTACGTAATCTTAAAAATTTTTATTCCAAATGAAATAATTTGTAACAAATCAAATCGACCCAAAAAAGCAAGCGACGGGGACCTCTCCCCGCCGCCTGCGGCCATATTCTTTTTACTCCGTCCAGTCGCTGGGCAGATAGAGACCGGGGTCTGTGGTCAGGCCGTCCTGCCGCATGGCAAAGTGCAGATGGCTGACCTGGTTGACCTCCCCCAGGGCAGTGCTGCCCACGGAGCCGATCACCTGCCCCATGGTCACCTCCGCGCCGGCCTTCACGGTCGGCTCCGGCGCCAGGTTGGCATAGACGCTGTGGATGCCGTTGCGGTGGTCGATCTCCACCACGGTGCCCAGCAGATCGTCTCCCCGCACGTCCACCACCAGGCCGGCAGCGGACGCCAGCACAGGAACGCCCTGTTCACAGGCGATGTCGATGCCGTCGTGGGTGCGCCAGTCGGCCATGGTGCTGTCGTACAGCAGCTTGTCCACAGAGTAGGGCCGCTGCACCTGGCCCTGCACGGGCCAGACGTAGCTGACCGTGCCGTCGGAGAACACCTCCTGGGTCTGAGGCTCCTCCTCTGCCGCCGTGTCCTCCAGGGTCTCCGGCTGTTCATCCTGCTCCGGCTGGCTGCCCTGCTCCGCCTCCGTCGCGGAGGCTGTCTCCTCCTCCGGCTGCGTCACCGGCTCCATCGCCGGCAGCATGGTCGGCGCCGCTTCAGGCACGCTCATAACGGTTTTTACTGCTTCGTTTTCTACATTAGTCCCCACGTCGGTCAGCAGCATCCATGCGGACACGCCGATCACCGCCGCGCACAGGAAAAGGACTATGTAGAAGCCCTTTTCCCCCAGGGAGCCGGCCTTGGCGCCGGACCCGTGCTTGTTTTCCATCTGTTTTGACCCTCCAAAAAAATTGGTGTTTCCAAGGGCTATTGTGGCCCTGGAAACACCAATTTATACAGCTTTTGGAGTCAGGCTGGATTTTTTACTTCTTGATGGAGAAGAAAGCGTCCATGCCCAGGTACTTGGCCACGTCGCCCAGCTCGTCCTCGATGCGGAGCAGCTGGTTGTACTTGGCCACGCGGTCGGTGCGGCTGGGGGCGCCGGTCTTGATCTGGCCGGCGTTCACGGCGACGGTCAGGTCGGCGATGGTGGTGTCCTCGGTCTCGCCGGAGCGGTGGGAGATGACGGCGGTGTAGCCGGCGCGGTGGGCCAGCTGGATGGCGTCCAGGGTCTCGGTCAGGGTGCCGATCTGGTTGAGCTTTATCAGCACGGAGTTGGCCACCTTCTTGGCGATGCCCATCTTGACGCGCTCCACGTTGGTGACGAACAGGTCGTCGCCCACGATCTGGATCTTGTCGCCCAGCTTGTCGGTCATCAGCTTCCAGCCGTCCCAGTCGTCCTCGCCCAGGCCGTCCTCGATGGAGATGATGGGATACTTGGCCACGAAGTCCTCGTACATGGCCACCAGCTCGGCGCTGGTCATGTCGATCTTCCGCTTGGGCAGATGATAGACCTTCTTCTCCGCGTCGTACCAGTCGGACACGGCGCAGTCGATGGCGATCTTGAAGTCCTCGCCGGGCTTGTAGCCGGCCTTCTCGATGGCGGTGACCAGGGCCTTCAGAGCGTCCTCGTCGCTGTCCAGGGTGGGAGCGTAGCCGCCCTCATCGCCCACGCCGGAGGCGGGAACGACCTTCTTCAG
>CANPXW010000009.1 GCA_947587025.1 uncultured Oscillospiraceae bacterium | reverse complement strand
AGCGTGCCGGTGGTGTTCATCTCCTCCGCCTCGGACAACATGAACATCGTCATGGCCATGACCATGGGCGGGGACGATTTTCTGCCCAAGCCGGTGGACCTGAACGTGATGATGGCCAAGCTGCACGCGGTGCTGCGCCGGGCCTACGACATGGGCGGCAAGACCCCGGTGCTGGAGCATCGGGGGGCGGTGCTGAATCTGAACGACGCCAGCCTCAGCTATGAGGGCCGGCGGGTGGAGCTGACGAAAAACGAGTTCCGCATCCTGCAGACCCTCATGGAGAACAAGGGCAAGGTGGTCAGCCGGGACACCCTCATGACCCGGCTGTGGCAGATGGACGCCTATGTGGAGGAGAACACGCTGACGGTGAACGTGACCCGGCTGCGGAAAAAGCTGGAGGAGGCCGGCCTGGCCGACTTCATCGCCACCCGCGTGGGCGCGGGCTACATCGTGGGGTGAGGGCATGGACGTGAAATGGTACCGGCTCATAGGGGCCTATCTGCGGGCCTATTGGCGGTTCGCTGCGGCCCAGGCGCTGTTCGCGCTCATTTTTGCCCTGGTGCTTTTCCTGTACGGCGCGCCGGCGGAGGCGGCGCTGTACGCGGCGGTGCTGTGCGCTCTGGTGGGGGCGGCGCTGCTGGCGCTCCACTTCCGGCGGTACCTGCGCCGGCGGCAGGAGCGGATGACGGCCATGGAGAACCTGACCGTGGCCGACGGGCCGCTGCCGGCGGCTGCCGACCCTGGCGAGGAGGACTTCCGGCAGATGGCCGAGCGGCTGCGCCGGGAGTACGCCGCCCTGGACGAGCGGCAGCAGACCTCCCGGCGGGAGCTGATGGACTGGTTCACCGCCTGGGTGCACCAGATCAAGACGCCCATCGCCGTCATGGACCTGACACTGCAGGCCGAGGATACCCCGGAGCACCGGGCGCTGGAGGCGGAGCTCTTCCGGGTGCGGCAGTACGCGGACATGGCCCTGAACTATCTGCGGCTGGACGAGGGCGGCTCGGACCTGGTGATACGCCCCTGTGCGCTGGACGGCGTCATCCGCCAGTGCGTGCACAAGTTCGCGCCCCAGTTCGTGCAAAAGCGGCTGTATCTGCGCTACGACGGCTGCGATGTCACCGTGCTCACCGACGAGAAGTGGCTGGCCTTCATCATCGGGCAGCTGCTGTCCAATGCGGTGAAGTATACCGATACCGGCGGCGTGACCGTCACGGTGGAGCCGGGCCCGGTGCTGCGCATCGCGGACACCGGCATCGGCATCGCCGCCGAGGACCTGCCCCGCATCTTTGAAAAGGGCTTCACCGGCTACAACGGCCGGACCGACAGGACCGCCACGGGGCTGGGGCTGTACCTGTGCCGCCGGGCGGCGGATATGCTCCACCATCGGCTGTGGGCCCAGTCGGAGCCGGGAGCGGGCAGCGTGTTCTGCCTGGACCTGCACCGCGACGAGCTGGGGGTGGAGTGAGACAAAACTGGCGCGCCTCGCAGAGTTTGCGCCCGCAGGCGCAAAGAAAATGAGATCATTTTTTCCGGGGACATGCGCCTCGGAAAAAATACTCCTCGGCTCGCAAACGTGCGAGCGAAGCGAGTGCGCTGCAGCGAGCCGCAGCCTTTTCGCGAAAATGCTTGCATTTTCGCGATGTGACAAAACTGTCATATCCGGGCGTCAAAATGTCACGGGAATCGATTTTGGCGGCCCGGATGTTTTGCTAGAATGGACACGTAAAGGAGGTCGTTTTACAATGACGATTCTGAAAGTGGAGAACCTGGGCAAGACCTACACCGGCCGCTTCGGCGCCAACCAGGTCAGGGCCCTTTCCAACGTGTCCTTCGAGCTGGAGCAGGGGGAGTATGCGGCCATCATGGGCGAGTCCGGCTCCGGCAAGACAACGCTGCTCAATATGCTGGCGGCCTTTGACCGGCCCACGGCTGGCCGCGTGATGCTGGAGGGGCGGGACCTTGCCTCCATCCAGGAGAACGAGCTGGCGGCCTTCCGGCGGGACAGCCTGGGGTTCGTGTTCCAGGACTTCAATCTGCTGGACAACTTCAGCATCCGGGACAACATCTTCCTGCCCCTGGTGCTGGCGGGCATGGGGTACGTGGACATGGCAAAGCGCCTGCAGCCCATCGCCCAGCGCATGGGCATCACGGACATCCTCAACAAATACCCCTACGAGGTCTCCGGCGGCCAGAAGCAGCGCACCGCCGTGGCCCGGGCGGTGATAACCGGCCCGAAGCTGCTGCTGGCGGACGAGCCCACCGGCGCGCTGGACTCCAAGTCCTCCGACGCGCTGCTGGACCTGTTCGCGGACCTGAACCGGGACGGGCAGACCATCCTTATGGTCACCCACTCCACCAAGGCCGCCAGCCACGCCGGGCGGGTGCTCTTCATCAAGGACGGCCAGCTGTTCCACCAGATCTACAGGGGCGGCAACACCAACGAGCAGATGTACCAGAAGATCGCCGACACCCTCACGCTGCTGGCCACGGGAGGCGGGGAGCATGAATAGTCGCTTCTTCTCCCGGCTGGCCCGGCAGAATCTGCGGAAAAACGCCCGCAGCTACGGCCCGTTTCTGCTGGCGTCTGTGCTGACGGTGGGCATGTTCTTCATCATCCTGGCCCTGGCGGTGAGCCCCAGCCTCCAGTCCATGACCGGGGCCGTCACCATCCAGGTGGTCATCCGGTACGGCGTGGTCGTGGTGGGGCTGTTCGCGGTGATATTCCTTTTTTACACCAACAGCTTCCTCATCAAGCGGCGCAAGCGTGAGTTCGGGCTTTTCAATGTGCTGGGCCTGGAAAAGCGCCACCTGGCCCGGGTCATTGCCTTCGAGACGCTGTACACGGCCCTGGCCAGCGTGGGCCTGGGGCTGGTGCTGGGCGTTGCGCTGACCAAATTGCTGCTGCTGGTGGTGGCCAAGCTGCTGGGCGTGGCTGCGCCCACGGGCTTTTTTGCCGGACCCCGGCTGCTGCTGGTGGTCATCGGCGTTACGGCCGCCATTTTCGCGGCCATATTCCTGCTCATATTCCTCTACAGCATCCGGCAGGTGTACGTGGCCCGGCCGGTGGAGCTGCTGCAGGCCGAGCACGCCGGGGAGCGGGAGCCCAGGGCCAAGTGGCTGCTGGCCCTCATAGGCGCCGGGTGCCTGGGGGCGGGGTACTATATCGCCGTCACCACCACGGACGTGATACAGGCCATGTTCCTGTTCTTCGTGGCGGTGGTGCTGGTGATCATCGGGACCTATCTGCTGTTCACCGCCGGCAGCGTGGCGCTGCTCAAATTGCTGAAGAAAAACAAGCGGTACTATTATAAGACCCGGCACTTCACCGCCGTGTCCGGCATGATGTACCGGATGAAGCAGAACGCGGTGGGCCTGGCCAATATCTGCATCCTCAGCACCATGGTGCTGGTGATGGTGTCCGGCACCTCGTGCCTCATGCTGGGTATGGATACGTCCCTGCACGAGCGCTATCCCTATGACGTGAACATCTCCAGAAGTGACCCCGCGACCATCGAAATGGTCAAAATGGCGGTGGCGGACGCGGACATCCCGCCGGAGGCCGAGGTGGAATACGATTACTTGACCTACGCCGCTTACAGCGTGCCCGGCGGGCTGGAGGTCACCACGGACTATGCCCTCAGTACGGAGAGCTCCCTGGCGGACGTGATGGTGATAGACCTGGACGATTATAACCGCTGCACCGGCCAGAGCATGACCCTGGGCCCGGACGAGATACTGCTCAAGGTGGAGCGGACGGACTATGCCGGGGGCACCCTGGAGCTGCTGGGCAGGACCTATACCGTGAAGGCGCAGGTGGAGCCCATGGTGAAGTACGGCAATCTGACCGCCAATCTCACCAGCACCTGGTACATCGTGGTATCGGACAGGGAGGAGCTTGCGCATATCGACGCCGCCATGGCCGAGTCGAGGGGTGTGTCGGAATCGGAGCGGTACCAGTACGACGGCAGTTATCAGATGTACCGGTTCTACGGCTTCGACGTGCCCGGCCATGACGAGCAAACGGCCCTGAACGCCCGGCTGGCCATCCGGGCGGCCTGGACAAAAGCGTCGGAGGACGAGTCCGTGGACCTTTCCGGCACCTACGAGTGCCGGGCCTGGGAGCGGCAGGACTTCGTGAGCCTGTACGGAAGTCTCTTCTTCCTGGGCATGTTCCTGGGGCTGCTGTTCACCATGGCGGCCATCCTCATCATCTACTACAAGCAGATGTCGGAGGGCCGGGACGACCGGGAGCGGTTCCAGATCATGCAGAAGGTGGGCATGAGCCGGCTGGAGGTCAAGCGCACCATCCACGCCCAGGTGCTCATCGTGTTCTTCCTGCCCCTGGTGACGGCGGGGGTGCATACCGCCTTCGCCTTCCCCATCATCAACCGGGTGCTGTCGCTCTTTAACCTGGTGGGCACGGACTTTTACCTGTGGTGTGTGCTGGGCAGCTTTGGCCTGTTTGCGGCGCTGTACGCCGTGGTGTACGCCCTCACCGCCCGGACGTACTATAAGCTGGTGAGCATGTGAAGGAGGGACAGGGTATGGCAAAGATAACGGCGTTTTTCTTCGTGGTGCTGCTGGTGATGGGGGCGTTCCTGCCCGGCTGCAGCAAGGACACGGTGATGGACCTGTACGGCCAGGCGGTGTCCCTGGCGGGCAACGTGGGCCTGAGCAGCAGTCTCTCCCTCCAGGGGGAGCGCACCTTCGGCGGGGACAAGTATACCGGCACGTACACGGCCCAGTACGAGGACTTCACCGGCCGGGAGTGCCCCTTCGGCGGGACCATGCTGGAGCACCGGGCCCAGGAGCACGTGGAGGTGACCATCGCCATAGACGGCGAGGGGAGCGCCAAGCTCATATGGATGTGCGGCGCGGACAGCCCGGTGACCATCGCCGACGGGCCGGGAGAGGTCACCGAGACGGCCTATCTGGCCCCCGGCAGCAACTATTTCAACCTGGAGCTGGACCACTTCACCGGCAGCGTGGAGCTGACCATAAAATAGAGCTGAGACCACATATAAAAACGACAACGGATGGCGCGAGCCATCCGTTGTCGCGTTTTTCCGAGGATGGGTATCAGGGGTTGTTCAGCAGCCTCCACAGCGTCGTTCGGCTGATGTTCAGCCTGCTGGCGATCTGGTCGTTGTTGTATGCCAGGACGTGCTTGAGCTTCTCGTTCAAGCGCAGCAGCTCCCCGGGGAGATCCTTCAGCGCGTTCAGATCGCCGAACGGGCGGGTGATGTCGTAAAACAGCTCGTCCTCGCCGATGGCTGAGATCAGCGTGCGGCGCTGCATATAGGGGCTTAGCTTGCCCAGCTTTTCTATCTGGAACGCGAAGCGGCAGGCGACGTTCTTCAGCTCGCTGAGATTGCCCGGCCACGAGTACTCCCGGAAGATCGTGGACAGCGACTTGGAGGCGGAAAAGGAGTTCGTTCGCAGGGAGAGGTTGTCGTTGACGAATCCCTCAAAGAGAGGGGAGATGTCCTCGGGACGCTCCCGGAGAGCTGGCAGACGCAGGATGAACGGGGTCAGCGCGTAATACAGTTCGGGGGTGAGCCTTTGCTGGAGCGAGTCCCACTCCTGGGGGGACACCAGAGTTATCAGCCGCACGTCCAGTGGGATGGACCGTGTCCCGTTCAGGCGCTGGAGCTGCCGCGTCTTGAGCGCGTGCGCAAGGCAGTCCTGCACCACCGGGTCGGCGTCTGCGATGCGCTCAAGGACCAGGGTCCCGTGGTCGCAGCGCTCCAGTATCCCCTGGTTGACGACCTGCCCGGAAAAATCCTCTCTTCCCCAAAAGTACTGGGCGGCGTACCGGGGCTCGATGGTGGCGCAGTTGACGAGGCGGATGGGGTGCATGCTGCGCGGACCATAGGCGTGCATGGCGCTGGCGAACGTGACCTTGCCTGTGCCGGCTTCTCCGACGATGACGCAGGGCTCCGGGTGGACGCTGTATGCCTTGGCGTCCTCTATGGCCTGGGCCATCTGCGCGGAAACGCAGGTGAACTGGGAAAATGAAAACTGCAGCGCGTTGCGCTCGCCGGCCTTTTTGTCCGGCTCCGCAGGGGCGGAGAGCGGCGCGGGCGTATGCGACAGCAGCATCAGCGCTCCCAGCACGTTCCCGTTGACCGACACCTTGATGGACGTCAATTCCACATATTGGCCGTTCAGAGCGACGGTCCGCCGGAGCTGGCTGTCGTCGGACTCCATGATCTCTTTCAGACCGGCCCACGGGAAAAGGTCCTCGAAGTTCCGCTTCCTGATCTGCTGGGCGGGCACCCCGGTGAGCTTTTCCGCCGCTGGGTTATAGAGGATGACGTCTCCCTTTTCGTTGGCGAAGATGATGCCGTTGACGTCGTTGTTGATGATGCTGCTGTAGATGACCTGGTTGCGGTTGTGGGTATAGAGACTGCGCATGGAGGATTGGCAGCGCCGGAAGGCGTCCTCGACCGAGCGACTGCCGGGGTACAGGAACACGCTCTTTTTGCCGTAGCTCTGCGCCAGGGACGTGACGAGGGACGCGCCGATGACGACGTCGCCGTCGGTGCCGCTGAGTTTTTGCGTCAGGTCGTAGGTGTCCTCGTAGGTGATATACAGAAAGCGCCTGTCGAACACGGTCTGGAGCAGGGAAATATCCGGTGCCTTGGAAAAGCGGTATGTGAACAGGACCGGCAGCTCCCCGATCGCGAACGCTTTTTTCAGCGCCAGCACGTAATCGAAGATCTGTATCTGTATCTCCGTCAGAGGCATGTTGGAGATGCGGCGGAACTCCGCCGCGTTGGAGGAGCCCGCGATGAAGGCCTCGCAGCCGTGCTGGACCGCGTATTCCAGCTGCTCGGAAAGATTGTCGGGCGTGCACTCCAGCAGCAGCACGTCCGCGTCCTGAAATGACCCCTCCTGGATGACCTTGCGCGCGATGTCGCTCAGGTTCTCATATCCCAGAAAGCAGATGCTGTATGGCCGCTTCATATCCCACGATCTCCTCCCCAAAATAGATGGGCTCTGTGCGCCTGTTAAAATCATAGCACAGACGTAAAAATGTTTCAAGGGGCAAGAAGGGGTATATTATGAAACATTTTATATAACATAGACAAAATAGATTGAAATGCACGGAAATTGACTGTATGATTCATACACAAGGTCTTTTACGATTCGCAGACTTTTCAATGAAGAAAAGCGGAGGAAAAAAGGAAAGTGAACAAAACACAGGGTATATTGAGCGGGGTAAAAGTACTCGATCTGACGCGGGTCCTGGCAGGGCCCTACTGCGGGATGATGCTGGCCGATATGGGCGCCGAGGTGATAAAGATCGAGCTCCCCGGCTGCGGGGACGATTCGAGGGCGAACGCGCCGGTGGTGAACGGCGAGAGCGCGTACTTTATGAATCTGAACCGCAATAAGTACGGCATGACGCTGAACCTCAAGAGCGAAAAGGGCAAGAGCATCTTCCTGGAGCTGGTAAAGCAGAGCGACATCGTGCTGGAGAACTACCGTCCGGGCGTGATGGACAAGCTGGGCCTTGGCTACGAGCAGCTGCGCAAGGTCAATCCGGCGATCGTCTACGGCTGCATATCGGGCTTCGGCCACTATGGTCCGTACTCGGAGCGGGCGGGATATGACATCATCGGGCAGGCCATGAGCGGTCTGATGAGCACCACCGGGTGGCCCGATACGCCGCCGACCAGGACAGGCACGGCGATCGCCGACGTGGTAGGCGGCCTGAGCTGCTGCATCGGCGTGCTGGCGGCCTATTGCAGCCGGCTGAAAACGGGCGTGGGCGACAAGGTGGACATCTCGCTGGTGGACGGCATGGTGTCGGCCCTGGAGATCATCAACATGATCTACCTCTGCACGGGCCGCGTGCCGGAGCAGATCGGCAACCGCTACGAGGCGATCTATCCCTACGACTCCTTCCGCGCGGCGGACGGCTATGTGATCATCGCCTGCGGGAACGATAAGCTGTACGGGCTGCTGAAGGGAGTGCTGCGCATCCCGGCCCTGGAGGATGAAAAATTTGACCGGAACCTGAAGCGGGTGGAGAACCACGAGCAGCTCAAGCAGATCATCGAGGGCTGGACGAAGGAGAGAAAGATCGACGACATCGTGGAGCAGCTCCTCCAGGCCGGTATCCCGGCCGGACCGATCAACACCATCGATCGGGTGGTGGCCGACCCGCACATCGCCGGCGCGCGGGAGATGTTCGTGGAATGCGATCACCCGGTGGCGGGGACCATGAAGCTGACGAACAGCCATTTGAAATTCACGAACCAGAAGACCTCGATCCGCAAACCCGCCCCGCTGCTGGGCGAGGACAACGCGCTCATCCTGAAGCAGCGGCTCGGCATGACGGAGGAACAGATCGCGGCCCTGGCGGAAGAACATGTCCTCTGAGGAGAACCAAAACAGTGAAGCATATCAACATAGTAGAGACAGGTCCCCGCGACGGCTTCCAAAGCGTGAGCTGCCACATGATCCCCACGGAGACGAAGCTGGAGATCATCGGCGCCATCGTTGACGCCGGCGTAAAGAGGATACAGTGCACCAGCTTCGTCAGTCCGAAGGCCATCCCGCAGATGCACGACGCGGCGGAGGTGACCCGGACCCTTCTGGAAAAGTATCCGGACGTCTCCTTCTTCGCGCTGGTGCCGAATTTTCGCGGCGCGGAAGCCGCAGTGCAGGCGGGCCTGGATAGCGTGTCCACGGTGATCTCCCTGAGCGCCAGCCATAACATGAACAACGTCCGGCGGACGCATCAGCAGTCCTTTGACGAGCTCGAGCGCATCCTGGACGCCTTCCCGGAGCTGAAGGTCGAGATAGACGTGGCCACGGCGTTCGGCTGCCCCTTTGAAGGACAGATGGACGTCGGACGGCTGGTGGAGTTCGTCGGTAAGCTGGAACGCATCGGTGTCAGGGACTTCAATATCTGCGATACGATCGGCGTCGCCTATCCGGTCCAGGTCAGGCAGGCGTTCTCGGAGCTGATGGAGGCGTTCCCGGAGGCGCATTTTTCGGCGCATATCCACGATACCCGGAACATGGGCATCCTCAACAGCTACGAGGCCATACGCTGCGGCGTCGACACCGTGCAGACCACGCTGGGCGGACTGGGCGGATGTCCGTTCGCTCCGGGGGCCACGGGGAACACCGCGACGGAGGATCTGGTGTATCTGCTGGACAGAGAGGGCTATGAGACGGGGATCGACCAGAGAGCGCTGCTGAGGGCGGCGAAGCTCCAGGTGGAAAAGATACCGGGCAACTACAGCGGGCATCATATCCTTATCCAGGAAAGACCGGCCTGAAGGGGCTGTTGAAAGGAGGAGCGCGATCATGGGACAGACCATGTCGGAGAAGATACTTGCGCGGTGCAGCTGCCAGACGTCCGTAAAGGCGGGCGACATCGTGATGGCACAGGTGGACTGCGCCATGATGGACGACATCCTCGGACCGCGCATCCTTGACGACGCGCTCAGCCAGCTCGGCGGGAAGATAAAGCAGCCGGAGAAGGCCGTCGTGATATGCGACCACTACGTGCCCGCCGCCACGATCCTGCAGGCCAACATCGTGTCGTATACGAGAAAGTGGGCCAGAGACCACGGGGTCGATAATTACTTCGAGGGGCTCGGGCCCTGCCATCAGGTCCTGGCGGAGCACGGATTCAGCCTTCCTGGGACGCTCCAGGTGGGAACGGATTCCCATACGTGCACGGCCGGCGCGTTCGGGTGCTTTGGGACCGGTATCGGCTCCAGCGAGATGGCGGGGGTCCTGGCGACGGGGGAGATATGGCTGCGGGTGCCGGAGAGCATCAGGGTGTGCTGGACGGGCTCCCTCTCCCCGGCGGTGATGGCGAAGGACATCATCCTGAAGACGATCGGCGTGCTGGGCCACGCTGGCGCTACTTACAAGACGCTGGAGTTCTGCGGGGATACGATAGAGCGGCTGCCGATGGACGAGCGGATGTGCATCGCGAACATGGGCGTGGAGTCCGGCGCGAAGGCGGCCCTGATCGCGGCAGACGAGACCACCTACCGCTATTTGCGGGAGCACGGGTGCCAGGCGAAGGGATACGCGCTGCGCAGTGACGACGACTGCGCATACGCCCAGTCGCTGGACTTTGACGCGGGAGAGCTCCCGCCGCAGGTGGCGTGCCCGCACGAGGTGGACAACGTCCATCCCATCGACGAGGTGAAGGGCGTGCCCATCCACCAGGCGTATCTGGGCTCCTGTACGGGCGGCCGGCTGCACGATCTTGAGGCCGCCGCCGGTATCCTGCGGGGGAAAAAAGTCGCCGCCGGCTGCCGGCTGCTGGTCTCGCCCTCCTCCAAAGCCATCTGGGACGAGGCGGAGAAGCGGGGTCTGCTCGCAGACCTGTCCGAAGCGGGCGCCGTGATACTCGCGCCTACCTGCGGCGCCTGCCTGGGCGTGCACTCGGGGCTGCTGGCGGACGGCGAGAACTGCGTATCCACGACGAACCGGAACTTCAAGGGCCGGATGGGCAGCAAGGACGCTTTCGTTTATCTGGCCTCTCCCGCTACGCTGGCGGCGTCCGCGCTGGAGGGACGGCTGGCGGATCCCAGAGAGCACTGTCATTGAGAGGGGAGCGCAGGATGGAAAAGAAGAAGCTGTGCGGAAAGGCGCATAAGTTCGGAGACCACATCAATACGGACCTGATCTCTCCCGCTCAGTATATGGAGATGAGCTATCGGGACATCGCCGCCCACGCCATGGAGGGCGTGGATAAGGATTTCAGCGCGAAGGTACAGCCGGGGGACATGGTCGTGGCCGGCAAGAATTTCGGCTCCGGCTCCAGCCGGGAGACCGCGCCGATCGCGCTGAAGGAGTGCGGCGTATCCGTGGTGATAGCCGAATTCTTTGCCAGGATATTTTACCGCAACTGTCTGAATATCGGCCTGCCGGCGCTCGTCTGCGAGCAGGCGTATCTGATACACGACGGCGACGAGCTGCAGGTCGATCTGCAGCGGGGCGTCGTGCTGGATGTGACCCAGGGGCTGGAGCTGGTCTGCGACGCGCTGCCGCCCCACATCGTTGAGCTGCTCGACTGCGGCGGACTGATGGGGTACCTGAAGAAGAAAGCGAAGGAGGACTGAGCCATGCATCCGCAAATGCAGCAGATCAGAGTGTCCATCTATCGCGGAGGCACCAGCAAAGGCATCTTCATCCGGGAAAACGAGCTTCCCGCCGGAGCGGATGAACGCAAGCGCGTCATCCAGGCGGTCTTCGGCAGCCCGGACCCCCGGCAGATCGACGGCCTGGGCGGCGCGGAGGTGCTGACGAGCAAGCTGGCCATCATCGGACCGCCGAGCAGGCCGGATACGGACCTCGACTACACGTTCGCGCAGGTGAGCTTTGACAGCGACTTGGTCGATTACGGCGGCAACTGCGGGAATATCTCCTCTGCAGTCGGCGCGTTCGCGGTAGACGAGGGCATCGTCAAGACGGACGGACCGGTGGCCCGCGTGCGGATACACCAGGTGAACACGGACTGCGTGCTGATCGCGGACGTGCCGGTGTGCGGGGGCAAGGCGCAGGTGTCCGGCGACTGCCGCATCGACGGCGTGCCCGGGACCGGAGCGCCGATCCTGCTGGACTTTTTCGACTCGGCCGGCTCTACGACCGGAAAGGTCCTGCCGACGGGAAACCCTGTCGACCGCATCCAGGTCCCCGGCTGCGGAGAGGTGGAAATGTCGATCGTGGACGCGGGCAACGTCGTCGTCTTCGTCGAGGCCAAGACGCTGGGACTGAAGGGGACCGAGCTGTGCAGGCAGATCGAGGCGGACAGAGAGTTGTGCGCGAAGATGGAGGCCATCCGCGCGGCCTGTACGGTCAAGATCGGTCTGGCAAAGACCGCCCAGGAGGCGACCGCCAATCCGTACGCCCCGTTCTTCGCGCTGGTCAGCCCCCCGCAGTCGTATCAGAGCGAGATCGACGGGCACATGGTGGAGGCGGACGAGATAGACATCACCGCGCGCCTGAGCTTCATGCTCCACATGCACAAGACCTATCCGGGGACCGGCACCGTCTGCACGGGCGCGGCGGCGCGCATCCCGGGAACGCTGGTCTGGCGGCAGCTGTCCGAGCAGGCGCGGTCCCGGACGGAGCTGCGCATCGGCCATCCGGGCGGCAGCATCCGGGTGAACGCCCAGCGCGGGGAGGACGGCGCTTTTACGCAGCTGGCATATGAGCGGACGGCCAGAAAGCTATTGGATGGCGTCGCATATGTGAAGAACGAGATCTTTGACAAGGGGTAGAGAAATGGAGAAAAAAGTAGCTTGCAGATGCATCAGCAAGGGGTATGGAGAAGGTCCGGCGCTGGTTTGCAGACAGCCGATCGGCTTCAACTTCGGCGTGGACGTGCCGACGGGCACTATCACGGAGCGGGCGCATGAACTGGAGGGGAAGTCCTTCGCGGGGAAGGTGCTGATCTTTCCCTACGGAAAGGGCTCGACCGGCGGCTCCTATGTGGTCTATCAGGTGGCAAAGGAGGGCACGGCGCCCGCAGCCATCATCAATCTGAACACGGAGACGATCATCGCGGCCGGCGCTATCATGGGGAAGATACCGGTGGTGGACCACATGGAGGAGGACCCCTACGCGCTGATCGAAGACGGCGACTTTGTCCGGGTCGACGCGACCAACGGGACCGTCACGATCCTGAAAAAGGGGGAGGGTGAGACATGAGACTGACAGATCAGCAGAAGCGTATGCTCGACGGCGAGCTGGGCGAGCCTGTACAGACCGCCATGGAGATGCTCAAAGCGCTGGGCGATATTTACGGCGCGGAAGAGCTCATCCCCATCAAAAGCGCGCACTGCGCCGGCCTGTCCCTGAAATCCCACGGTATCGCCGGGATGGAATGGGTGGAGGACATGGCGCGCAAAGGCGCCCGCGTGGTGGTCCCCACGACGATGAACGTTATCGGCGTGGACCGGAGCCGCGATCTTGGGCTGCCCCCGGAGTGGGTCGAGCCTCAGCTGCGCATCCAGCGGGGATACGAGGCGATGGGCTGCTACGGAACGTCCTCCTGCGTGCCGTACTATTACAGCTTCCTGCCGCGCTTCGGGGAGCATATCGCGTGGGCGGAATCCTCGGCCGTCGTTTTCACCAATTCGGTGATCGGCGCGCGGGACAACCGGGAAGGCGGGCCCAGCGCGTGGGCCGCCGCCGTCACAGGCTTCACGCCCTGCTATGGCCTGCACCTGGACGAGAACAGAAAGGGCGACGTGCTCTTCAAGGTCACGGCAAAGCTGAACGGGATCGCGGACTATGGCGCTCTGGGCAACTATGTCGGGAAGATGATCGGGGAGAGGATCCCGGTGTTCGACGGCTTCCAGGCGCCGAGCACGGAGGAGCTGGTCTATTTCGGCGCGGCTCTCGCCTCCGCCGGCGGCGTGGCGATGTTCCACGCGGTGGGGATAACGCCCGAGGCGCCGGACGTGGAGACCGCCTTCGGAGGGCGGAAGTACGAGGTGATCGAGCTGGGCGAAAAGGAGCTTGAGAAGGGCTATGAGAACCTGAACTGCGGCAAGAGCAGACAGGTGGATCTGGTGGCTCTCGGCTGCCCCCACTGCTCGCTCAAGCAGGTGCGCCAGATCGCCCAGCTGCTGGACGGCAGGAAGGTGCACGACGGCGTCACCCTCTGGGTCCACACGAACGCGGCGGTGAAGGGGATGGCGCAGCAGCTGGGCTACGCGCAGACGATCGAGGCGGCGGGCGGCGTGCTCACCCAGGACCTCTGCGTCGTGCTGAGCGCGCCCGAGCTGCTTGGCTTCAAAACGCTGGCGACCCACTCGCCCAAGATGGCGTTTTACGCCCCGGGCGGAAACGGAATGGACGTCTGGTACGGAGATGAAAAACGCTGCATCAACGCGGCGATCACTGGGATATGGGAGTGAGAGATATGAAAGTCGCTTTTTTTGGAATGGGCGCCATGGGCCTGCCGATGGCGATGAATCTGCTCCGCGCCGGGCATGAGGTGCGCACGGCCGTCCATCGCAGCGCGAAGTTCGTCGAGCAGCTGAAGGGGTTTGACGGCTTCCGGCTCTGCGGCGAAAAGGGAGAGGCCGTCCGGGACGCGGACGCTGTCATCACGATTCTGCCCGGCGACGCCGAGGTGGCGGGATTTCTGATGGATGACGCCTTCGCCGGCGCGCTGGCCCCCGGAGCGGTCATCATCGATATGTCCTCCTGCAAGACGCAGACCATCCAGCAGGTGGAGCTCTACTATGAGCAGAGGGGCGTGCCCGTGGTGGACGCGCCTGTCAGCGGCGGGACGGCCGGCGCGGAAAAGGGCACGCTGACCATCTTTGCCTCCGGCGACCAGAGCGCTCAGGAAAAGGTGCGCCCGCTGTTCGAGGCCATGGGAAAGACCATCTTCCAGCTGGGCGGCTGCGGCATGGGAAAGACCTTCAAGAACCTGAACAACCTTCTGCTGGCGGTCAACACCGCAGCGACGGGCGAGGTCTTTCGCATCGCCCAGGCGCAGGGCCTGGATATGGACAGGCTCTATGACGTGATCTGCGCCAGCACCGGCACCTCCTCAGCCTTTGAAAGGCGCTGGAAGAAGATGCAGGAGCAGCAGTTCGGCGGCGGATTCAAGCTGTCCCTCAGCCGGAAGGACCTGAAAAACGCCCTGTCGCTGGCGGAAGGGGTCCCGACGCCGCTGGCGGCGCTGACCTACGAGCTGATGCTGGCCAATTCCGCCTATGACGACCAGGAATTGGCAGCGATGTGCAAACTATTTGAAAAATGAAGAAAGGGTGACGGAACGAATGGCAGAAAAAGAACGGCTGCGGGAGCTGAACAAGCTGACCTACGAACACCGCAGGAGCATTTTGGAGCTGGCACACGAGCGGGGGAAGATGCATCTGGGCGGAGATTTTTCCTGCGCGGAGCTCATGATCGCCCTGTTCCAGCAGGTCATGCGCATCGACCCGCAGAGGCCGGACTGGGAGGACAGGGACCGCTTCATCCTCAGCAAGGGCCACGGCGGCGGAGCCATGTATCTGGCGATGGCGCAGAGAGGGTACTTCACCAGGGAGGAAATCTTCGCCACCTATCGCACCGGCTTCGAGACGAGATTCGGCATGCACCCCTGCAAGGCAGCGTGCCACGAGCTGGACAGCTCCTCCGGCTCTCTGGGCCACGGGCTGCCGATCGCGGCGGGCATCGCCCTCTCCGGGAAGATGGATCACAAGGATTTCCGCGTCTTCTGCATGCTGGGCGACGGCGAGCTGCAAGAGGGCTCCAACTGGGAGGCGGCGCTGGCGGCCGCGCAGTTCAAGCTCGGCAATCTGGTCGCCGTCGTGGACCGGAACATGCTCAGCCTGGACGGGCCGACGGAAGATCTGATGCCGCTGGAGCCGCTGGCGGGCAAATTCAAGGCGTTCAACTGGAACGTCATCCTCGTCGAGGACGGCAACGACATGCAGCAGGTGCTCGACGCCTTTGAAAGTCTCCCTCCGGCGGAGAGCGACGTGCCGACGGCCGTGATCGCCCACACCGTGAAGGGAAAGGGCGTGTCGTTCATGGAGAACGAGGCCCGCTTCCACAACAACGCCGTGACGGAAGAACAGTATCAGATCGCCCTCAAAGAGATCGAGGAAGCTTATCAAGCGCTCAGCGGGAGGTATGAAGGATGAAACTTTTTGACCCGACGGAAAAGGTCCACGCGAACAGCAGGCCGATCTGGCACGAAGCGCTGGCGGAGATCGGTGCCGCCAATCCCAACGTGGTCGCGCTCACAGCGGACCTGTCGCGCTCGGTCTGCACGGAGAATTTCCGCAAGAGCTTCCCGGACCGGTATTTTAACGTTGGCATCTCCGAACAGAACATGGTGGGCATGGCGGCCGGCCTGGCGATGAACGGAAAGATCCCGTACTGCTCCTCCTTCGCGCCGTTTCTGACCATGCGCGCCATAGAGCAGTTCCGCACGGACGTTTGCTACATGGGCCTGAACGTGCGCCTCGTGGCTGCGTACGGCGGCATCGCGATCACCGGCCCGACCCATTCCGGGCTGGAGGACGCCGGCATCATTCGCGGCATCGCCAACAGCACCGTCGTCTGCCCCTCGGACGTCACCATGATGCGCAAGGTGTTCCATGCCTCTGTGGATTATGACGGGCCGATGTACATCCGCATGGGCGAGGGCACCAACGACGCGGAGATATACGGCGAGGATTACGAGTTCAAGATCGGCAAGGCCATCGTGGCCAGGCCCGGAAAGGACGCCACCATCATCTCGTTCGGCCTTGTGCTGCGCTATGCCGTGGAGGCTGCCATGCGGCTCGAAAAGGAGGGCGTCGACGTGGGCGTGATCGATATGCACACGCTCAAGCCCCTGGACAAGCAGGCCATCCTGGAGGCCGCCGCTGCCACCGGCCGCATCGTGACGGTGGAAGACCATTCCGTCTACAACGGTCTGGGCAGCGCCGTGGCGGAGACCTTGGCGGACGAGGGGATCAGCTGCAAGCTCAAGCGCCTCGGCATCCCCGATGTGTATCCCTCCTATGGCCTGTCGCCGCAGCTGCACAAGAAGTACGGCTACGGGACGGACGGCGTGATCGCGGCGGTCAAAGGCCTGCTTTGAACACATAGAACACAAAGAATGACCCAAAATACAGATAAGGAGGAACTTGGTATGGCAAAGTACAGCGTCGAAACGGATGTTAAATCCCTGGCGTTATCGGTCTGCGCACTCAAGCGATGCGAATTCCGGTACGGGAAGTTTGTCCTGATCACAGGTCTTGACGAGGTGTCGCTCCTGTGCGGGCAGGTCGCGAAGAACACGGGCGCGGCGGCGGTCGTTTTCTGCGCCGCAGACAAGGAGCAGGAGGAGCTGATCAAGGAGAAGGGCTTCATCCCCTTCCGGACGGACGAGGGCGACGTGGGGGCGATGATCAAGGATGTGACCAGCTCCAGGAAGTTCGACATCGTGATCGAGTCCACCGGAGATCTGGCCATGTATGATCTGATGCTGAAGACGGCCAAACGCGGCGCGTGCGTAGCCTTGATGAAGGCGCCGGCAGAGCCCTATTATTTCCACGTATGCGACTCTATCCGGGATCAGATCCATTTCATCGGCGTCACCAGCTACGACGCCGACAGCCTTCGGATAGCCGAGCGGCTGCTCGCGATGTGAGCGGCAGAATAAGACAGATAAGGAGGTTTCTATCGTGAAAGGGTACGTTGTTACAGGTCCGGCACAGGGGTCTTACACAGACATAGAAAAACCGGTGCCCAAGGCGGGACAGGCTCTCATCCGCGTGATCTACGCCGGCATCTGCGGAGGAGATCCGGGCCTTATCGCGCGGAACGCTTACGGGGCCAGCCCGGAGCAGCCCCGCGCCTATGGCCACGAGTATTACGGAGAGGTGGTCGAGATCAATAACCCGGACAACCTTCCGTGCCGCGTCAAGGTCGGCGATCTGGTGGTCGGTCCCCAGAACGCTCCCTGCGGCGTCTGCGACCAGTGCATGGAGGGGCGGTTCAGCATCTGCTCCGCGCAGTACGGCGCGATCCGCCGTCCGGGCGGTACCTTCGCGGAGTTCCTGGAGCGCGATGTGGACAAGCTGTTCCCCATCGACCCCGATGTGGACCCGATCGTCGCGAGCATCGCCGAGCCTCTGGCGATAGGCGTCTTTGACGTCCGCAACAGCGGCATCGGCCTGGGCGACACCGCGCTCATCATCGGCGCCGGCGCCATCGGCATGCTGATCGGCATCCTGGCGAGGCATAACGGCGCGTCCCGTATCATCTATACGGAGATCAGCGAAAACCGCATCGAGCAGATGCGCGCCATGGGCTTTGAGGTGTATAACTCCCTGAAGGAGGACGTCCGCAAGATCGTCGCGGACACCACCGACGGCGGGGTGGACATGGTCTTCGAGGTCTCCGGCTCGCAGCCGGGCTGGGATCTGGCGTTCGATGTGGTCCGGCCGAAGGGCAGAGTCGTCCCGGTCGCCCTGCCGAACCCGAACCGGTCCGTTGACTTTGGCAAGCTGGTGAAGAAGGAAGTCGACATGCTCTGCGTCAACATGCATCATCTGAACGATTTTGCGGAGGCGGCGAATCTGATCAATCGCGGGGATCTCAACGATGAGCTGCGGCAGATCGTCACCAGCGTCTGGCCCCTGGAGCAGACCCAGGAGGCGCTCGACGCCTCGCTGGACAAGAACGGAAAAGAGATCAAGATCCTGCTTCGGCCGGGGCTGAAGGAACGGGTCCCCTTGGTCTGAAACAAACAAAAACAGGAGGAAAAGAGGATGAACGACATCAAGATCTACCCCCTGCATGTCGGTACCCTGAAAAAGGTGCTGCGCACCCCCGCTGTGGCGCCGGAGGACTTTGAGCCGTCTCCGCTGATCGCGTATCTGATCCGCACGGATGACGAGTGGGTCCTGGTGGATACGGGCGCGTGCGATCCGGAATGGTCGAAAAAGTATCACCATATCCTGGAACGCCCGGAGCAGATGCAGATCGAAAACCAGCTCGCCGCCCACGGCGTGAAGCCGGAGGACATCAAGCTGCTGGTGTGCAGCCATCTGCATTGGGACCACGCCTATAACCTGGACAAGTTCCCCAACGCGAAGATCTTCGTCCAGAAGCGGGAAGTGGAATTCGCCATCACGCCCACGCCGAGCCAGTATGTGTTCTATGAGGCGATGCAAATGGGGCTGACGCCCCCGTGGCTCTCCTCCGCCGGCCGCTTTGAGATCATCGACGGAGACGTGGAGATCCTGCCGGGCATCACCCTGGTGACCCTCGCCGGCCACACTCCCGGCTCTCAGGGCGTGCTGGTAGAGACCGGCAGCAAGCGCTATCTGATCGCCTGCGACTGCATCGCCACGATGGATTGCTGGGAGACGAGGAAATTCGGCCTGCCGATCCCGTCGTCCATCCATGTGGATCTGGCGGAATACTACGAGACCTTCCGCAAGATGCTGCGCCTTGACGCGGAGATCCTGCCCGGCCACGACTTCTGCGTGTTCGAACACCCGGTATACCCTTACGAGTAAATCAAAAAACTATAAAAAATCAAAAAAGGAGAAATGAAAATGAAGATGAAGAAGATCCTTGCCATGCTCCTGTGTGTCGCCATGATGTGCGCGCTGTTCGCCGCCTGCTCTTCCAACAAGAGCGCCGAGACCAGCGAGCCCGACGCCAGCAGCGAAGAGAAGCAGACCACCGAGGAGGCCAGCGAGCCCGAGACCGAGGAAGCCGAGGAAGCCGCGCCTGCCGAGGAGGCCGAAGAGGAGCCCGAGGCCGACAGCGCGGCGGACGACGCCTTCAAGGACGGCCCCACCTACAATTTGAAGCTGGGCCACGTGCAGACCAGCACCCACTCCTATCACATCGGCGCGGCGTGGTTCGCCGATGAGATCGAAAAGCGTTCCAACGGAAAGATTACCGTCGAAGTGCATCCCTCCTCCCAGCTGGGCAACGAGAGAGACCTGGCGGAGAGCGTTCAGATGGGCACCGTTGACATGGCCATCGTCGGCGTCGGCGTGCTGGCGAACTTCGACCCCTCCTTTGAGATCTTCAACCTGCCGTTCCTGTTCAATGACAGAGAGCACGCTTACAAGGTCCTGGGCGGCGAGTTCGGCAAAGAAAAGTTCGAGAAGCTGGAGGACTACGACATCGTTGGCCTGGGCTACTATGAGAACGGCTTCTTCGACATCCTGGCCAACAAGGAGACCGAGCTTCCCGAGGATACCACCGGTCTGAACATCCGCACGATGGAGAACCAGGTCTATATGAGCATCTTTGAAGAGATCGGCGCCAACCCTGTCCCGATGGCCTTCGGCGAGGTCTATACCGCGCTGCAGAACGGCACGGTCGACGGCGTGTGCACGTCCGTCACCGCGCTGGTGCCCAACAACTTCCAGGATGTGGCGAAGTACTTTGAGATCCTGGATATGTGCTTCACCCCGACTCCCTTCATCATGAGCAAGGAAGTGCTCAGCGGCATGCCCCAGGAGTATCAGGACCTCATCCGCGAGGTCGCGGAGGAGTCCGTCCAGGTCCAGTGGGATGAGACCGTCCGTCAGGAGGAGGAAGGCATCGCGGCCATGGAAGCGGCCGGCTGCACTGTCCAGAAGGTCACCGACCGGCAGGCGTGGATCGACGCGATCGTCGAGCCCGTTTATGCTTCGGTCGCGGACATCATCCCCCAGGAAGAGATCGATGCCGTGAGAAACGCAGCCTGATCGCAGGAAGAGCTTAAGATATGCGGCGGTTTCCTAAAGAGATCGCCGCATATTTGAATAAGTGCGTTTTCAAAACGGTGGCTAGACTATAATGAAAGGATCGCCTATATGAAACGACAAAACAGCGAGCAGCCAAGGGTCCGTGGTGTCACAAAGGGCATGAGAACGCTGGATACGGTCATGACGAAGATCGAGGATGTGATAACGATCACGTTCATGATCGTCATGACGACGGTCATCCTCATCGGCGTGGTGATGCGCTTCATCCTGAAGATGCCCAACCTGTACGGCGAAGAAATATCAAGGTATTCCATGATCATCGTCGCGTTTATCGGGATCAGCATCGGCGTGCGTCAGAAGGCCCATCTGGGCATCGACGGCGTTGTGAATTCTCTTCCCGCCAAAGCCGCGAAGGTCCTGCGCGTCATCGCGTCGCTGGTCGCAATGTTCGCCTACGGGCTCCTCACGTTTGAGGCATATGCGTTCGTCTCGTACAGCAAAAGGATGCATCAGCTGTCCCCTGCCATGCGCCTGCCGATGTGGATCGTTTACTGCATCCTCCTGGTCGGGTTCGCCATGAGCTTCATCCGCAGCCTCATGGTCTTCTGGAACGACTTTATCGCAAAGGAAGGAGAAGGCCTGCTCGAGCCGGAAGAGGACATCGATCAGAATTTCCAATAAGAAAGGAGCAAACATGGTCGTATTTGCGATTTTCGGGACATTTGCATTGCTGGCGCTGATCGGGGTCCCTATTGCGATCTCATTGGCGTTTGGCGGCATCGTGCCCATGGAGTTCTTCATGGGCACAAAGCTGACGGTGGTCATCCAGCGGTTTTTCGTCGCCGTCGATGCATACAGCCTGATGGCGATCCCGCTTTTTGTCATCGCCGGAGGACTGATGGATAAGGGCGGCGTGTCAAAACGCCTGGTCCGGCTGGCGACGTCTCTGGTCGGCTGGCTGCCGGGCGGCCTTGCCGCAGTCACGTTCCTGGCGTCCGCCTTTTTCGGGGCGATCTCGGGCTCGTCGACGGCGACCGTCGCCGCGATCGGGGGGATCATGGTCCCCGCTATGGTAAAGGACGGTTATCCGCTGAACTTCAGTCTGGCGACGGCAGCCTGCGCCGGCTGGCTCGGCGTGGTCATACCCCCCAGCATCCCCATGGTCCTCTACGGAGTCTCCAGCGGGGTCTCGGTCGGTGAGGTGTTCCTGGGCGGCATCATCCCCGGTATCCTGCTCGCCTGCGGTATGTCCTCCTACGGCATCTGGTGGGGCAGCAAGCACAAGGATTCTCTGGTGCTGCACAAGTTCTCTATCAGGGAAGTGGGCAAAGCGTTCGTCGACTCGATCTGGGCGGTGCTGATGCCGCTCATCGTGCTCGGCGGTATCTATACGGGCGCCTTCACGGCGACAGAGGCAGCGGCCGTCGCGATCCTTTACGGTCTGATCGTCGGGCTCTTTGTCTATAAGGAGCTGACACTGTCCGCGATCGTCAAGATACTGAAGGGCTCGGTCGTGACTACATCCATGATCATGTTCGTGGTCGCGGCAGCGACGCTCTTCGGCTATGTCATGACTTACGAGATGATCCCGACGACTGTGACGAATTTCATTCTCGGCATCGCCAACGGCAAGTTCACGTTCCTGCTGCTGATCACCATCCTGCTGCTGATCATCGGTACCTTTATGGATACGCCTCCCGCAATCCTGATCATGGCCCCGCTGCTGGTTCCCATCCTGGGGCATTTTAACGTCGATCCGGTGGCCTTCGGCGTGATCATGGTGATCAACCTCGGCATCGGCCTGACGACGCCGCCGGTCGGCATGAACCTGTACGTGGCCGCCGGCCTGCGTAAAACGACGATCGGGAGCGTAGTCAACCGGCATCTTTGGTGCTATATCCTCTGCGCCCTCGTCATACTGGCCTTGCTGATGGCATGCCCCGGCATCATCACGTTCCTGCCCAAGATGATGCTGAAGTGATCTTGCCGCCCGCAGGGCGCTAAAATGAATACAAATCAAAATATACTGCATAAAAAGACCGCCAAGGCGGTCTTTTTATTTATTTTAACGTGAATATATGTGAATAATTAGTGGATTTTGGTGGATTTTATTCTTGACCGCGCATAGGCGACGGAATATAATTGCATACAAGATCGCCGGCGGACATCGCAGCCGGAGGAAAGCGAGGATATGAAAATGAAGATGCTGAAGAAACTTCTTGCCGTGACGCTGGCTCTGGCCCTGGTGGGCAGCCTGTCCGTCAGCGCGCTGGCCTGTACGTCCATCTACGTGGGCTCCGACCTGACGGATGACGGCGACGCCTATTTCGCCCGCAGCGAGGACATCTCCAACAGCTACAACAAGGTCTTTTACGTCAGCCCCGCCGGCAACCACAAGGCCGGCGACGCGTACTCCGGCTGCTACGGCTTCGAGTACACCTTCGAGAAGGACAGCTACGCCTACACCGCCTTCCGTGACGACAACCTGGGCGGCGTGTGCCCCGACTGCGGCGGGGATCACGAGCACACTCCCTATGAGGCCGGCGGCACCAACGAGAAGGGCGTGAGCATGACCGCCACGGTGAGCATCTACCCCAACGAGGCCATGGAAGAGGCCGACCCCTATCTGGACACCGGCATCGAGGAGGCGGAGATCGTCACCGTGGTGCTCAGCCAGGCGGAAAGCGCCAAGGACGGCCTGGACCTGCTGATGGGCATCTATGACGAGTACGGCATGTGCGGCGGCTCCTCCATCATGATCGGCGACCAGAACGAGGTCTGGTACATCGAGAACTGCACCGGCACCCAGTACATCGCCATGAAGCTGCCCAGCGACCTTATCCTGGTCAACCCCAACATGAGCCTGTTCGGCCTCGTCGACCTGGACGACGAGAACGTGATAGCCACCCCGGACCTGATCAAGGTGGCCCAGGACGCCGGCACCTTCGTGGGCGACGAGGAGGCCAACCAGATAGACTACCGGGCCAGCTACAGCGAGGACTACATGGACGCGCGTATGCCCAACTGCCTGAACTACGTGAACGCCGGGTATGAGTACACTGTGGACGACCTGGCCTACGAGGACTTCTGCCTGAGCAACGTCAAGGACGGCGAGATCGTGCCCCTGTATACCAACATCGAGGCCGACCGGACCTTCACCCTGCAGGACGTGATCGACTACTACGACGTGGAGAAAGTGGCCCGGGACGCCAACCTGGACATCCATGTGTTCCAGCTGGACGCCGACGTGCCCGCCGAGGCCGGCACTGTGGAGTGGGTGGCCATGGACGACGGGGCCTACACCGTGTTCGTGCCCTACTGGCCGATACTGACCAAGGACACCTACGAGCCCTACCAGGTCACCCTGGGCGAGGCGGAGTTCGTGGAAGAGGAGCCGGATGGCAGCACTCCTTACTATCCCAAGACCCTGCGGGACGGCACCGAGGGCTTCATGGTCCAGCCCGCCGATTGGGCGGACAGCATGTACTGGTCCTTCGACGTGGTGAGCAACTACGTGCTGTACGTGGACGAGAGCCAGCAGCAGGCCGTGAAGGACGCTTACGCGGACCTGCAGGCGGACATCTACGCCGAGTTCGACCAGATCCAGACCGAGCTGACTGACGCCCTTGGGTCTGGGGAGGACATGGATGAGCTGGCCGACAACATGACCGCCTCCAGCGAGACCATGGCCCAGGAGGCCCACCAGACCGCCGTGGACCTGTACGAGCAGATCAGCGGCAAGTAAGAAAAGCATAGCAGCAAAAGACCCGCTCACCGAGCGGGTCTTTTGCTGTCTCCATATCAGAACTGGAAATACACAAAGGGGTTCTCGCCGGTATAGGCCAGGCCAAGGATGAGCCCCAGAACGGTGAAAAATACTGCCAGACCCCATACCTTGTCCAGAGGCAAGACAGGATAAAAGCCTGTTACCGGCTCCGCGCCGGTCCGCCTTGCCCGGATGACCGCGCCGGCGGTGAAGACCGCCAGCACCGCCAGAGATACGAAGGACCAGAAAAAGGGCTGGCGGATGCCGTCCTGGGCTGTGGCGATGCCCCGGATGACCGTCCAGGCGTCTGCAAAGGTCTCCGCCCGGAAGAATATCCAGGCAAAGGACACAAAAGCGAAGGTCAATAATGTGCCCAGCGCCTTGCCAATCGCGCCATGCTCCCGGTGGGGCCGGAGCTTGTCCACCACCAGCGCCGCGCCGTGCAGCCCGCCCCAGAACACGAACGTCCAGCTGGCCCCGTGCCACAGCCCGCCCAGCAGCATGGTGAGCATAAGGTTGACATAACGCTTGAACGTACCCTTCCGGTTCCCGCCCAGGGGGATGTACAGATACTCCTTCAGCCAGGTGGACAGACTGATATGCCACCGCCGCCAGAACTCGGTGACGTTTTGGGAGATATAGGGCAGATCAAAATTGGGCAGAAAATCGTAGCCCAGGCACCTGGCGCAGCCGATGGCGATGTCCGAGTAGCCAGAGAAGTCAAAGTAGATCTGTACGGAGTAGGATACCACGCCCAGCAGCAGCGTGGCCCAGTGGAAGGCCGCCGGCGCGTGGAATATATCGTCCACAAATACGGACATGTGGTCCGCCAGCACGATCTTTTTGAACAGTCCGAAGGCCATCAGCTGCAGACCGGTCTTCAGCCGGTCCGTCGTCACCCGCCGGTCCTGGTCCAGCTGCGGCAGAAAGTCCGCCGCCCGGACGATGGGTCCGGCCACCAGCTGTGGGAAGAAGCTCAGGTACAGGGCCAGGCGGATGAAATCCCGTTCCACCGGCAGTCTGCCCCGGTGCACGTCGATGACGTAGCTGAGAGCCTGGAAGGTGTAAAAGGAGATGCCCACCGGCAGGATGATCCGCAGCGCCCCCAGGTCCCGGCCCAGCAGCGCGGAGGCGGAGGAGAGGAAGAAGTTGAAGTACTTGAAAAAGCCCAGCACCGCCAGAGGAACGATGACGCCCAGGGTAAAGGCCGGCTTGCTGTCCTTGGCCAGGGCGGTGAGGTAGCTGGCGACGGTGACGAAAAGCAGCAGGAAACAGAACCGCCAGTCCCACCAGCCGTAGAAGAAATAGCTGGCCAGCAGCAGGAACACCTGGCGCGGCCGGGGCGAGCGTGCCTTCTGCAGGATAGCCGCGCCGGCCAGGACCACCGCGAAAAACACGATGAAGACAGGGGAGGCGAAGCTCACAGGCCCACCTCCTGCATCAGCGCGTACAGCTCCTCGGCCATCATCTCGTGGCCGTGCCGGTTCAGATGGCCGGAGCCGACGGAGGTGTTGGAAAAACCGTAGGGAAGGACGTGATCTTCGTCATATTCCCGCTGGAACCGGTCCCGCATATCCAGAAAATACACGCCATTTTCCGCGCACATGCCGGCAAAGGCATCTGACTCTGCCTGTGTGGTAGAGAAGGTGATGGAGCCGTCCTTATCCAGCGTGATGCTGGGGTGGTAGGCGATGATGAGCTTGGCCCCGGAAGAGGCGGTGGTATCGGCCATCTGGGAGAGAAGGGCGGAGAGCAGCGCGGGATCTGAGGGGTCATCTTTAGAAGCGGTCGCGGCATCGGCCTCGTCTATATCTTCGTCATTTCCCCAGCCGATAAAGCCTCTCAACTGGTGGTATATCCGGCGGAAGAGCTGGTTTTGCTGAAGAAGACCGATGATACCGCCGGTATAAGAAGGGATCTCGGACAGTTCGCAGGAGAGCGCTTTTCTCAGATCGCTGTTGGAGAATTGCAGAGTCATCGTCTCTATGATAATGTATTTTGATGGTGCATACTTCTGCACGGCGGTTGAGAGATTCTGAGCACAAACGAGCAGATTGTGTCCGGAAATGCCGATGTTGTACACGCGGGCGTCCGGCATGAGGGCGTCCAGCTTTGCCGCAGCGGACATCCCCATAGGTACTTGCATACCTTCCATGTGTGATGAGCCCATAACGAGAACGTCTATCGGGTCGCCATTGGTGTAGTCGACGATATTGATATATCCTTCATTATTTGTCCTGCCCCAGGAAAGACCCTCTGTGCAGCGGATGTAATGATGATGCGGCTGCCAATGATAGTCCGTTACGCCGTCGGTGGTCGCGTAGTGGACAGGCAGATTATCGTAAAACGTGCAAAACAGCGTCAGCGCGATGAACGCGATGACGCCCGCCAAAAGAGCTTTACCAAGCCAAATGAGCCAATTATGTAAGGCTTTCTGTCTCATGTATGCTGCCTAAATCTGTCAGATAATATTTGTTAGCTGATAGCTAACAAATCAGATTTTAACAGCGCCTATTTATTCTGTCAAGGAAAATGTAATCTTATGGTATGCGAACTATAGCTTGACAGCTAACAAATGGGGGCTTGGTATGGATAAGGTTCTGTTGGGCAGCCGTATCAAAACAGCCAGAAAGGACGCCGGTCTTACCGGGGAGCGGCTGTCGGAGCTGTGCAACATCAACGCGGCCTATCTGCGGCAGATCGAGTGCGGGGCAAAGATGCCCAGCCTGCCGCTGTTCGAGTCGCTGTGCCGCCAGCTGGGCGTATCCCCGTCCTATCTTCTGGCGGACGCGTTGCCCAGCTCCGGCAGCAGGGACCTGGACGCGCTGCTGGAGCTGTGTAAGAACGCCTCGCCCCAGCAGATCGACCTGGTGGCGTTCATGCTGGATTCATTCACGCAGTACCTGTCAAAATAAAAACATGTTTTGCCGGTCTCCTTACCCGAGGGGACCGGCACGCCGTTTACCCTGCTGTCCTGTTTACTTCCCACGTTGGATATGGTATGATTTTCCCATCAACGACAGGAGCGCGCTATGAAGACGATATACTTCGACAAGGACATACCACGGGTGCTGGCCACCAAGGCGGCCGCCCGCTTCAAGGCCGCCCGGGGCCTGCTGTTCACCGGCATCAACGCGGTGAAGTTCAAGACCGACATCCCCGACCCGCCCCTGCCGGCGGACAACTGGGTGCGGGTGAAAAACATCGCCTGCGGCGTGTGCGGCACGGACGTGAGCTTCTTCAAGGCTACCACCGGCACCAGCTCTGCCCTGGAGCCTATCCCCGCCAGCCGCAAGACCTTCCTGGGCCACGAGAACGTGGGCGTGGTGGTAGAGGCGGGGCCCGCCGTCACGGACGTGCAGGTGGGCGACCGGGTGGGCATCCGGGCCTACATGGCCGGGTGCGACAACAAGGACCTGCCCCGGTGCCGAAACTGCGCCGAGGGCAACTACAGCCTCTGCGAGAATTACGGCGCCAAGCCCCGGTTCGACCTAGCCTGGACCGGCGCTGGCTGGTCGGACAGCTTCATCGCCCCCCAGCAGCAGCTCTATAAGCTCCTGCCGGAGCTGACGGCGGACCAGGCGGTGATGGTGGAGCCGGCCAGCGTGGCGGTGCACGCGGTGCTGCTGGACCGGCCCCAGGCGGGGGAGAAGATCGTGGTCATGGGCTGCGGCGTCATCGGCCTGTGCGTGGTCCAGGCCCTGAAGGTCATCCAGCCGGACTGCGAGATATGGGCCATGAGCCGCAGGCAGGACAAGCTGGACTTCGCCCGGGCTCTGGGGGCGGACCACATCCTGCAGGGTGACGCCTTGGAGGCGGCCTCCGCCGCCTGCAACGGCAGCCCCGTCTACCAGGGCATGAGCCGGAAAAACCGGTTCTTCTTCGGCGGCTTCGACCGGGTCTACGACTGCATCGGCGGCGGCTGGGCCAACACCCTGGCCGTGCGGCTGCTGCGGGCCCGGGGCACGCTGGTGAAGCTGGGCCACCACATGAGCGCCATAAAATACGACGAGACGCCGGTGTGGTGGCAGGAGCTGCGCATCGTGGGCGTGGACTCCCACGGCATGGAGACCTGGGAGGGGGAGCGGCTTTACACCTTCGATCTGACCCAGCGGTGGATACGGGACGGAAAATACACCGTGGACGGCTTCGTCAGCCACCACTTCCCCCTGGAGCGGTACAAGGACGCCTACCGCCTGGCCCTGGCCGACCCGCCGGGGGCGTTCAAGATCGTGCTGGACTGCGAATAAGGAAAAAGTTCCCCCGCGCGGGGAACTTTTTCATAGAAACGCTGTCATATGGGACAGAATAGGAAATAAGGAGGCGTTTTTATGAGGCGCGTTTTTGCACTGGCCCTGGTGATGGCCATGATGGCCGGCTGCGTCCAGCGGCCGGATGACCCTCTGGACCCGGTGGAGCCGCCCCCGGCTGTGGAGCCGGACGTGACCGCTTCCGGCGACCTGATGGCGGGCGTAGAGGCGGCGAAGCCGGATACGGCCGTGGACCTGAACGACGGCGATACCGCCGACGGGCTGGCCCAGTTTGGCGTGAAGCTGTTCCAGGAGAGCCTGGGCGGCGGCAATACCCTGGTCTCCCCGCTGTCGGTGCTCCAGGCCCTGGCCATGACAGCCAACGGCGCGGCGGGGGACACCCTGGCCCAGCTGGAGGCGGCCTTCGGGGCGGACATGGACACGCTCAACGCCTGGATGTACGCCTGCGCCCAAGCTCTGCCCCAGGAGGAGGGGGCGGCGGTGCACATCGCCAACGGCATCTGGCTCAACGCCGCCGGGGGCCTGACGGTGGAGCCGGATTTTCTGCAGACCAACGGGAGCTATTACGGCGCGGGCGTCTATGAGCGGGCGTTTTCCCCAGCGCTGGCCGACGAGATCAACGCCTGGGTGGCGGAGCACACCGCCGGGCGCATCGACGGCATCGTGGACGAGGTGCCCGCCGAGGCAGTGTCCTACCTGGTCAACGCTCTGAGCTTCGACGGCGTCTGGGAGGACATCTACCGGGAGGATCAGGTGCAGTCCGACACTTTCACCGCCGCCGACGGGTCGGAGCAGGACGCGCAGTTCATGTACAGCACGGAGCTGGGCTTTTTGCAGGACGAGCACGCAAAGGGCTTCATCAAGTACTACCAGGGCCGCACCCTGGCCTTCGCGGCGCTGCTGCCGGAGGAGGGCATGACTGTGGCCGACTACGCCGCGCATCTCACCGGCGCGCACCTGCGCGAAATGCTCGCTGAAGCGCAAAACGACGTGTTCGTGAACACGGCCATCCCCAAATTCAGCATGGAGTACGGCGCGGAGCTGTCCGAGACCCTGGCGGCGCTGGGCGTGACCGACGCCTTCGACCCGGACAGGGCCGACTTCTCCCGGCTGGGGACCTGCCAGGGGAACGAGCTGTATATCAGCCGGGTGATGCACAAGACGTTCATCAACGTGGACGAGCGGGGCACCCAGGCCGGCGCGGCCACCGCCGTGGAGGTAGAGGCGGCCAGCGCACTGGGGCCGGAAGAGCGGGTATATCTGGACCGGCCCTTCCTCTATATGCTCATCGACTGCCAGACCAACATGCCCCTGTTCATCGGTACGGTGGAGAGCCTGTAAAAACGGACTGGGCAGAATAGCTAAAAATTACCATTTTATGGGCGGAAAAATGTCATACCGGGGCGGACGGGAAGAATTGACTTTCCCTCCGCTCCTTTGTTATAATGGTCACGACAAGTACACAAGTAAGGAGTTGGCAACTGACGGTACGCGAGGCACGCAAGGGAGCCAATTTCGTTGTTTTTTGCCGACCGTCTGGGCAGTCCTGTTCCGAAGAGAGAGGACTGCTCTGACTGCTTTTAAGGAGTGCTTTAAATGAAAAAAGTAGCCATCATCATGGGCAGCGACAGCGATCTGCCCGTGGCGGAGAAGGCCGCCGGGAAGCTGGCGGAATTCGGCGTGCCCTTCGAGGTGCACATCTTCTCCGCCCACCGGACCCCGGCGGAGGCCCGGGACTTTGCCCGAGGGGCGAGGCAGGCCGGCTTCGGGGCCATCATCGCGGCCGCCGGCATGGCGGCGCACCTGGCCGGGACCATCGCGGCCAACACCATCCTGCCCGTTGTGGGCATCCCTTTAAAGTCCAAAAACTTAGACGGCGTTGACGCTCTGCTGTCCACGGTGCAGATGCCCTCCGGCATCCCGGTAGCCACCGTAGCGATAGACGGAGCCGTCAACGCCGCCCTGCTTTGCGTGCAGATGCTGGCCTTGTCCGACGAGGCCCTGGCGGACAAGCTGGCCGCCTACCGGGCCGCCGAGACGGAAAAGGTCCTGGCCAAAAACGCCGCCGTGGAAGAGCGGTTCAACCACTGACATTTTTTCAAATGGAGGATATTCCCATGGAGAAGAAGGAACAGCTTTACGAGGGCAAGGCCAAAAAGGTCTACGCCACCGAGGACCCCGACCTGGTCATCGTCTCCTACAAAGACGACGCCACCGCCTTCAACGGCCTGAAAAAGGGCCAGATCGCCGGCAAGGGCGCCATCAACAACCGGGTGACCAACTACCTGATGGGCATCCTGGAGAAGGAGGGCGTGCCCACCCACCTCGTGCGGGAGCTCAACGACCGGGAGACGGTGGTGCGCAAGGTGTCCATCGTGCCCCTGGAGGTCATCATCCGCAACATCTCCGCCGGCAGCTTCGCCAAGCGCTACGGCGTGGAGGAGGGCATCGTGTTTTCTGAGCCCACCTTCGAGACGTCCTATAAAAACGACGCGCTGGGCGACCCGCTCATCAACGACTATCACGCCCTGGCCCTGGGCCTGTGCACCAAGGAAGAGCTGGAGACCATCAAGGCCATGGCCTTCAAGGTCAACGACGTGCTCAAGGCCTTCTTCAAGGCGGTGAACGTGGACCTGGTGGACTTCAAGCTGGAGTTCGGCAAGACCTCCGACGGGAAGCTTGTCCTGGCCGACGAGATCAGCCCCGACACCTGCCGGTTCTGGGACAGCACCACCCACGAGAAGCTGGACAAGGACCGTTTCCGCCGGGACCTGGGCGGGGTGGAGGACGCCTACGCCGAGATGATGAAGCGCATTTTGGGCTAAAAGGAGCTTTATGGGTAACCTGCACGAGGAATGCGGCGTGTTCGGCGTCTTTGCGCCGGACCGCACGGCTGTCGCGCCCATGACCTACCACGGCCTGTACGCCCTGCAGCATCGGGGCCAGGAGAGCTGCGGCATCGTGGTGGGCGACGACGGGCTGTTCAGCTTTTATAAAGACCTGGGCCTGGTCAGCGAGGTGTTCACCCACCCGGTGCTGGGCGGCCTGCCGGAGGGGAACATGGCCGTGGGCCACGTCCGCTACGGCACCACCGGCGGCAACGGCCGGGAGAACTGCCAGCCCATGGTGGTCAACCACATCAAGGGCCGCATGGCCCTGGCCCACAACGGCAATCTGGTCAACTCCGCCGAGCTGCGAAAGGCCCTGGAGCTGCAGGGCTCCATCTTCCACTCCTCCAGCGACACGGAGGTCATCTCCTACGTCATCACCAAGGAGCGGCTCACCGCCCCCTCCATCGAGCAGGCGGTCAACCAGGCCATGTTCCTGATAAAGGGTGCCTACTCCATGGTGGTGATGAGCCCCTCCAAGCTGCTGGCGGTCCGGGACGAGAACGGCTTTAGGCCCCTGTGCTACGGCCAGCGGGAGGACGGGACGTATATCGTCGCCTCGGAGACCTGCGCCCTGGAGGCGGTCAACGCCCGGTTCATCCGGGACCTGGACCCCGGCGAGATCGTGGTCTTCTCCAAGGACGGGGTGGAGAGCATCCGGGACCACTGCGGCAAGGCCCCCAAGAAGACCTGCATCTTTGAGTACATCTACTTCGCCCGCTCCGACTCGGTGCTGGACGGCGTGAGCGTGCACGAGGCCCGCGTGCGGGCGGGGGAGCGGCTGGCGCTGCGCCACCCGGCGGACGCGGACGTGGTCATCGGCGTGCCCGACTCCGGCCTGGACGCGGCCCTGGGCTATGCCCGTGCCTCCGGCATCCCCTACGGCGTGGGCTTTATCAAAAACCGCTACATCGCCCGCACCTTCATCGCCCCCGGCCAGTCCACCCGGGAGGACATGGTGCGCATCAAGCTAAACCCGGTCTCCAGCGTGGTCCGGGGCAAGCGTGTGGTGGTGGTGGACGACTCCATCGTCCGGGGCACCACCAGCGGCCGGTTCGTCAGCCTCCTGCGGGAGGCCGGAGCCGCCCAGGTGCATATGCGCATCTCCGCGCCGCCGTTTTTGAATCCCTGCTACTACGGCACCGACATCGACTCCCGGGACAACCTGATCGCCTGCCATCACACGGTGGAGGAGATATGCTCCATCATCGGCGCGGACAGTCTGGGATACCTGCCGGCGGAGGACTTGCCCTGGCTGCTGGGCGGCCAGGCGTGCGAGGGCTTCTGCGACGCCTGCTTTACGAACCGCTATCCCACCATGATACCCCAGAACAGCGCCAAGAGCCGCTTTGAGTACAAAATAAGCGAGGGAAGGGGCGAAGAAAATGCCTGAGGAGAGTTATTCCGCCAGCTACGCCGCCGCCGGCGTGGACATCACCGCCGGATACAAGGCGGTGGAGCTGATGAAGGAACATATCGCCCGCACCCGCACCCCCGGCGTGCTGGGGGGCATCGGCGGGTTCGGCGGACTGTTCGAGCCGGACCTGGCGGGGATGGAGCACCCGGTGCTCATCTCCGGCACCGACGGCGTGGGCACCAAGCTGCGCATCGCCCAGTACCTGGACAAGCACGACACCATCGGCATCGACTGCGTGGCCATGTGCGTCAACGACGTGGTGTGCGCCGGGGCCAGGCCCCTCATCTTCCTGGACTACATCGCCTGCGGCAAAAATGTGCCCGAGCGCATCGCCGCCATCGTGGCGGGGGTGGCCGAGGGCTGCGTGCAGGCCGGCTGCGCCCTGGTGGGCGGCGAGACCGCCGAGCACCCCGGCGTCATGGACCCGGACGACTACGATCTGGCCGGCTTCACCGTGGGCGTGGTGGACAAGAGCAGGATATTGGACAACACCAAGACCGCCCCCGGCGACGTGCTGCTGGCCCTGCCCTCCAGCGGGGTGCACTCCAACGGCTTTTCGCTGGTGCGGAAGATATTCGACCTGGACGAGCGCCCCGGCGTGCTGGACATGCAGTACGACCGGCTGGGCATGAGCCTGGGCGAGGCGCTGCTGGTCCCCACCCGCATCTATGTCAAGCCCGTGCTGGCCCTGATGGAGGCGGTGACGGTGAAGGGCGTCAGCCATATCACCGGCGGCGGCTTTTACGAGAACATCCCCCGGAGCATCCCCGAGGGCCTGGGCGTGCGCATCGCCCGTGCGGACGTGCGCACGCCGCCCGTGTTCGAGCTCATCCGCAAAAAAGGCGGCATCCCCGAGCGGGACATGTTCAACACCTTCAACATGGGCGTGGGCATGACCGTCACTGTGGCCGAGGCCGACGCGGACCGGGCGCTGGCGCTGTTGCAGGAGCAGGGTGAGGACGCCTATGTGCTGGGCACGGTGGTGTCCGGCGGAGAGAGGGTGCAGCTGGTATGACCGAGACGCGCATCGCCGTATTCGTCTCCGGCGGCGGCACCAATCTGCAGGCCCTGCTGGACGCCCAGGCCGCCGGAAAGCTGGCGCCTGGCCGCATCGTGCTGGTGGTATCCAGCCAGCCGGGGGCCTATGCCCTGACCCGGGCGGAGAAGGCCGGGGTGCCGACCGTGGTCTGCTCCCGACGCGAGCTGGGCGGCCAGGAGGCATTCGAGGCGGCCATATTGAAAGCCCTGGCCGAGCACGGCGCGGAGATGATCGTGCTGGCGGGCTTTATGAGCATCCTCAGCAAGAGCTTCACCGATAGGTTCCCGGAGCGCATTTTGAACGTCCACCCGGCGCTGATCCCCTCCTTCTGCGGCAAGGGCTATTACGGCCTGAAGGTCCACGAGGAGGCCCTGAAGCGGGGCGTGAAGGTCACCGGCGCCACGGTGCATTTCGTCAACGAGATACCCGACGGGGGGCGCATCATCGCCCAGAAGCCCGTCATGGTGGAAGATGGCGACACGCCGGAGATACTCCAGCGGCGTGTCATGGAACAGGCGGAGTGGATCATCCTGCCCCAGGCGGCGCAGATGGTCGCCGCAGACATCGCAAGGAGGAAAGAGCATGACTGACCTGGCAGCCTATCTCGGCGCGCGCACCTACCCCGGCCGGGGCATCGCCTTGGGCCGCAGCCCCGACGGCAAAAAGGCCGTGATCGTCTACTTCATCATGGGCCGCAGCGTCAACAGCCGCAACCGGGTGTTCGTCCAGACCGACGACGGCATCCGCACCCAGGCCCATGACCCGGCCAAGATGGTCGACCCCAGCCTCATCATCTACCACCCGGTGCGCATCGTCGGCCGGGGCACCGTGGTCACCAACGGCGACCAGACCGACACCATCCGGGACGCCCTGCTGGCGGGGCAGAGCTTCGCCGCCGCCCTTCGCACCCGCACCTTCGAGCCCGACGGGCCCAACTGGACCCCCCGCATCTCCGGCCTGGTGGCCCCCGACGGCAGCTATAAGCTCTCCATCCTCAAGAGCCTGGACGGGGACCCGGCCTGCTGCTGCCGGTATTTCTATGAGTACGATAAGCCCCAAGCCGGTCTTGCCCACATCATCCACACCTACGCATCCGACGGGGACCCGCTGCCTTCCTACCAGGGCGAGCCCGCCCCGATGTCCCTCGCCGCCTCCGACGCGAGGACCATCAGCGAACAGGTATGGGCGGCGCTGAACGAGGCGAACAAGGTCTCCCTGTACGTGTCCTGCATCGACCTGGAGACGGGGGAGCGGGACACGGTGATCGTCAACAAACACGCTGACTGAGAGGAAGAGGATATGAACGAACTGGAACTGAAATACGGCTGCAACCCCAACCAGAAGCCCTCCTGCATCTTCATGGCCGACGGCAGCGATCTGCCCATCCGGGTGCTCAACGGCAAGCCGGGCTATATCAACTTCATGGACGCCTTCAACTCCTGGCAGCTGGTGAAGGAGCTTTCTGAGGCCACCGGCCTGCCAGCCGCCGCCAGCTTCAAGCACGTCTCTCCGGCGGGAGCCGCCGTAGGCAAGCCCCTCTCCGACGTGGATAAGAAGATTTATTTCGTGGACCCGGACGCAGAGCTTTCCCCCATCGCCTGCGCCTACATCCGGGCCCGGGGCGCGGACCGGCTGTGCTCCTACGGCGACTGGGCGGCGCTTTCCGAGGTCTGCGACGGGGCTACGGCCCGGTATCTCAAGGACGAGGTGTCCGACGGCGTCATCGCCCCCGGCTATACCGACGAGGCCTTGGCCATCCTCAAGACCAAGAAAAAGGGCAATTATAACGTGGTCGAGATCGACCCCGCCTACGTCCCCGCCCCGGTGGAGCGCAAGGACGTGTACGGCATCACCTTCCAGCAGGGCAGAAACGATTATAAGGTCACGGCGGAGGCCTTCGCCAACATCGTGACGAAGAACAAGACCCTGCCCCCGGAGGCGGTCATCGACATGACCGTGGCCCTCATCACCCTCAAGTACACCCAGTCCAACTCCGTCTGCTATGTCAAGGACGGTCAGGCCATCGGCGTGGGCGCGGGCCAGCAGAGCCGCATCCACTGCACCCGCCTGGCGGGCAATAAGGCGGACAACTGGTATCTGCGGCAGCATGAGAAGGTGCTGAGCCTTCCCTTCAAGCCCGGCATCCGCCGGCCCGACAGGGACAACGCCATCGACGTGTATATCTCCGACGAGTACGAGGACGTGCTGGCCGACGGGGCCTGGCAGAACGTGTTCACCCAGCGGCCCGAGCCGCTGACGGCGGCGGAGAAGAAGGCCTGGATCGCTGGCCAGTCCGGCGTGACCGTGGGCAGCGACGCCTTCTTCCCCTTCGGTGACAACGTGGAGCGGGCGAGAAAGTCCGGCGTGGCCTATATCGCCGAGCCCGGCGGCAGCATCCGGGACGACAACGTGATCGAGACGGCGGATAAATACGGCATCGTCATGGCCTTCACGGGCATGCGGCTGTTCCACCACTGACAGGGGACATGTTCGGCGCTGACAGGAAAAGACGCCGCAGGCTGGAGGCGGCCTTCGGGAAGAAGCCGGACGTGTACTTTGCCGACGGGGACATGGAGCGCATCCGGGCCTGGTCGGACTACCGCCGGGAGCGGGAGGACGGCTACAGCGTGGACGACGTCACCTGGCATGACCTGGATATGGACCGGGTGTTCCGGCGCATCGACCCGGGCCTGTCCACGCCGGGGGAGCAGGTGCTCTACGACACCCTGCGCCACCCGGCCCTGACCGGGGAGGAATACGGCAGCCGGGCCAGGCTCATCGCGTTCATGGAGGCCCAGCCGGAAAAGCGCCTGGAGGTACAGGTCGTTTTGGACAAGCTGGGCCGGACCCGGCGGTCGGACCTTTGCACAGCGTTCGCGCCGGAGGCCAGAGGCCGGGGCCGGTTCATCCTCTATACGGCCCTGTCGGCGGCGTTCGCGGTCAGCCTTGTGCTGGGGGCGCTGGGCGTCGTGCCGATCATGGCGGCGCTTTTGCTCATGTCCTTCAATATGATGCTCCGGGAGTTCGCGCTGCGGCGGGTGCGCCGGGAATTCGATACCCTCAACTACTCGGTGGCGGAGGTTTTCGCCCTGCGGCGGGTCCAAAAGCTGGGCATACCGGATCTGGACCGGGAGCTGACGGACGCCTACGGGGCGTTGAAAAAGCTGCGGTTCGTACTGCGCACCGGCGGCGTGTCCGGCATGGACACCGGCAACGCGGGGGACCTGCTGGCCTCGCTGTTTTTGCTGGACCTGATCACCTATGAGTACCTGAAAAACAAGCTGTGGCTCCATCAAAAGGACCTGATGGCCGTCATCGAGGGCCTGGGACGGCTGGATACGGCCATCGCGGCTGCCTCCTGGCGGGCGGGCATGGACGTGTACGCCGTGCCGGACATCGCCTTTGACGGCTCGGCCCAGCTGCATATCCGGGGCATGGTCCACCCGCTGCTGGACGCCGCTGTGCCCAACGATCTGGACCTGGGCGGGCCCATACTGCTCACCGGCTCCAACGCCTCCGGCAAGAGCACCTATCTGCGCACGGCGCTTTTGAGCGTCCTGCTGGCCCAGAGCCTGTGCACGGCAGCGGCGGAGAGCTACCAGGGCGGCGCGTTTACCCTTTATTCGTCCATGGCCCTGGAGGACGACCTGCTGGCAGGGGAGAGCTATTACGTCACGGAGATCAAGTCCATCCGCCGCATTTTGACGGCGGCGGAGTGGGAAAGCCCCATCCTGTGCGTGGTGGACGAAGTCCTGCGTGGCACCAACACCGCAGAGCGCATCGCGGCGTCCAGCGCCATTTTGGAGACGCTCTTTGACGCGGGGGTCTTGTGTCTGGCGGCCACCCACGATCTGGAGCTGTGCGCCCTGCTGGCGGGAAAGTGCCGGCTGTGCCACTTTGCGGAGACGGTGGGCGAGGGTTCGATGGATTTCGATTACCGGCTCCGGGAGGGACCGGCCCGGTCCCGGAACGCCATCCGGCTTCTGGGGATGATGGGCTTTGACGCCGCGCTCGTGGCCAAGGCGGAGCGGCGGGCGAAGAGATATTTGGAAACAGGCGAGTGGGAATAAGATTTGGATGCAAGAGAGGGAGATTATGAAACTGATGGTCATCGGCAGCGGCGGCCGGGAACACGCCGTGATACGCAAGCTGAAAGAAAACCCCGCCGTGGAGACGATCTACGCCCTGCCCGGCAACGGGGGTATCGCCGCGGACGCGGTGTGCGTGGACGTGGGCGCCAAGGACATCGAGGGCGCCGTGCGCTTTGCAAAGGAAAATGCCATAGACTTTGCGGTGGTCACCCCGGACGACCCCCTGGTGCTGGGGATGGTGGACGCGCTGGAGGCTGCGGGGGTGCCCTGCTTCGGCCCGGCGAAGAACGCCGCCGTCATCGAGGGCAGCAAGGTGTTCTCCAAGGACCTGATGAAGAAGTACGGCATCCCCACCGCGTCCTACGAGGTGTTCAACGACGCGGCCGCAGCGCTGGAATATGTCTGGACCGCCCCGCTGCCCACGGTGGTGAAGGCCGACGGCCTGGCCCTTGGAAAGGGCGTGCTCATCGCCCAGACCAGGGAGGAGGCGGTGCAGGCCGTCCGCTCCATCATGGAGGAGCGGAAGTTCGGCGCCAGCGGCGACCAGATCGTGGTGGAGGAATTCCTCACCGGCCCGGAGGTGTCCGTGCTGGCCTTTACCGACGGGAAAACGGTCAAGCCCATGGTGTCATCCATGGACCACAAGCGGGCCCATGACAACGATGAGGGCCTCAACACCGGCGGCATGGGCACCGTGGCCCCCAACCCCTATTACACCAAGGACATCGCCGAGGTGTGCATGCGGACCATCTTCCAGCCCACCATTGACGCCATGGCCGCCGAGGGCCGGCCGTTCAAGGGCTGCCTCTACTTCGGGCTGATGCTCACCCCCGACGGGCCAAAGGTCATCGAGTACAACTGCCGCTTCGGCGACCCGGAGACCCAGGTGGTGCTGCCGCTGATGGAGTCGGACCTGCTCACGGCCATGATGGCCTGCCGGAACGGCACCCTGGCGGAGACCGAGGTGCGGTTTTCGGAGAAAAGCGCCTGCTGCGTCATCCTGGCGAGCTCCGGCTACCCGGAGCACTACGAGAAGGGCTATGAGATCACCTATGACGAGGGCATCTCCGCCCAGGTGTACGTGGCCGGGGCGAAGCTGGAAGGCGGGAAGCTGCTGACCAACGGCGGCCGGGTGCTGGGCGTGACCGCAGTGGCGGACACCCTGCCTGCGGCCATCGACGCGGCCTATGCCGACGTGGAGAGAGTACATTTTGCCAACGCCTATCACCGCCGGGACATCGGCCGGCGGGCACTGAGAGCGCTGGAGGACTGAGAGAGCGTATGGTCTATCGGATATATGTAGAGAAAAAGCCGGGCGTGTCCCCGGAGAGCGCCGGCCTGCTGGCGGATCTGCGGGACTTTCTGGGGGTGAAGGCCCTGGAGGATGTGCGTATCCTCAACCGGTACGACGCCGACCGCATCGACCGGGCGGTGTTCGACCGGGCCCGGTCCGTGGTCTTTTCCGAGCCCCAGGTGGACCTGGTGTACGACGAGACCTTCCCCATGCCGGCGGGGCAGTGGACCGCCCTGGCGGTGGAGGCCCTGCCGGGGCAGTTCGACCAGCGGGCCGATTCCGCCGCCCAGTGCATCCAGCTGATGGCCGGGGCGGAGCGGCCGCTGGTGTCCTATGCCAAGGTGTATCTGCTCAAGGGCGCGCTTGCACCGGAGGACGTGGAGAAGATCAGCGGCTACGTGATAAACCCGGTGGAGAGCCGCCGTGCCTCCATGGACAAGCCGGCAACGCTGGAGCGGACCTACGCCGTGCCCGACCACGTGGGGACGGTGGAGGGCTTCACCGCCATGGACGAGCCGGCGCTGACGGCCCTGCTGGATTCTCTGGGCCTGGCCATGGACTTGGACGATCTGAAGTTCCTGCAGGATTACTTCAAAAATGAGGAACATCGTGATCCCACCCTCACCGAGGTGCGGGTGGTGGACACCTACTGGTCCGACCACTGCCGCCACACCACCTTCTCCGCCCATCTGGACGCGGTGGACGTGGCCGACCCGGCCGTAAAGGCCGCCTATGAGCGGTATCTGGCGGCCAGGGAGGAGGTCTACGGCCGGTCGAAGGCCGCCGCGCGGCCTCAGACCCTGATGGACATCGCCACCCTGGGCACCAAGGTGCTGAAAAAGCGGGGGCAGCTGCCCGAGCTGGACGAGAGCGAGGAGATAAACGCCTGCTCCATCCATGTGCCCGCCCAGGTGGACGGCCAGACCCAGGACTGGCTTCTCATGTTCAAGAACGAGACCCACAACCACCCCACGGAGATCGAGCCCTTCGGCGGCGCGGCCACCTGCATCGGCGGCTGCATCCGGGACCCCCTGTCCGGCCGGGCCTATGTGCACCAGGCCATGCGGGTGACCGGGGGCGGCGACCCCCGGGCGGCGGTGGGCGATACCCTGCCCGGCAAGCTGCCCCAGCGCAAGCTGGCCCAGACCGCCGCAGCGGGCTATTCCTCCTACGGCAACCAGATAGGCCTGGCCACCGGCCACGTGGCCGAGATGTACCACGAGGGGTACGTGGCCAAGCGCCTGGAGTGCGGCGTGGTGGTAGCGGCCGCCCCGGCGGAGAACGTCCGCCGGGAGGAGCCCGCGCCGGGAGACGTGGTCATCCTGCTGGGCGGCCGCACCGGCCGGGACGGCATCGGCGGGGCTACCGGCTCCTCCAAGAGCCATGACCGGAAGTCCCTGGTCACCATGGCCTCCGAGGTGCAGAAGGGCAACGCCCCCGAGGAGCGGAAGATACAGCGCCTGTTCCGGGACGGGAACGTGACCCGGCTCATCAAGCGCTGCAACGACTTCGGCGCCGGCGGCGTCAGCGTGGCCATCGGCGAGCTGGCGGACGGCCTGGCCATCGACCTGGACGCGGTGCGCAAAAAGTACGAGGGCCTGGACGGCACGGAGCTTGCCATCTCCGAGAGCCAGGAGCGCATGGCCGTGGTGGTGGCTCCCCAGGACGCGGACGCCTTCATCGCCGCCGCCCAGGCGGAGAACCTGGAGGCCTACCGGGTGGCGGTGGTGACGGAGAGCCCCCGGATGGTGATGACCTGGAAGGGCCGGACCATCGCGGACCTGTCCCGGGCGTTTCTCAACACCAACGGCGCGGTGAAGCACGCGGCGGTGTCCGTCCCGGAAGCGGACCGGACCGCCATGGGCCAGCCCCGGTTTGCCAGCCTGCGCCAGATGGCCGGGAGCCTCAAGTGCGCCTCCCGGCGGGGGCTCACGGAGCGGTTCGACGGCACCATCGGCGCGGGCAGCGTGCTCATGCCCTTCGGCGGCAAGACCCAAACCACCCCGGCCCAGGCCATGGCGGCGCTGCTGCCGGTGCTGCCGGGCCAGCATACGGACCAGGCCAGCGTGATGGCCTGGGGCTGCGACCCCGACCGGCTCACCGTGGACCCTTACGCCGGTGCCATGGACAGCGTGGTCACGTCCCTGACCAAGATCGTGGCCGCCGGCGCGGATTACAAGGACGCCTATCTCACCTTCCAGGAGTTTTTCGAGAAGCTGCGGGAGGACCCGGAGCGCTGGGGCAAGCCCTTTGCCGCGCTGCTGGGGGCCATGGAGGCCCAGCTGGATTACGGCTGTGCCGCCATCGGCGGCAAGGACTCCATGTCCGGCTCCTTCATGGACAGGGACGTGCCGCCCACCCTCATTTCCTTCGCCATCGCCCCCATCATGGCCGGGGACGTGCTCTCGCCGGAGTTCAAGGCGGCGGGCCATCCGGTGTATGTGTTCGGCGGCGACGAGCCGGAGCACACCAAGGCCGCCTGGGAGGCGTTCCACGCTCTGGCCCAGCAGGGTAAGGTGAAAGCCGCCTGGGCCATCGAGGAGAGCGCCGCCGAGGCGGTGATGAAGATGTCCTTCGGCAGCCGGATCGGGTTCAAAGCAAACGGCGAGCTGACGGGCCAGATGTGGCATATCCCGTTTTACGGGGCCGTTGTGGCGGAGCTGGAGTCGGATACCGACTGTCCCTATGCCCGGCGCATCGGCGTCACCGCCGCCCAGCCCGTCATCGACCTGGGCGCGGACAGCGCCCCCATCGACGAGCTGCTGGCCCTCAACGAGGCCGTGCTGGCGGACGTGTACCCCACCCGCACCGGCGAGAGCGGCAGTGTGGAGGCGTTTTCCTATACCGCGTCCGGCCGCGCCGCCCCCACAGTGAAGCACGCCCGGCCCCGGGCATTCATCCCGGTGTTCCCCGGCACCAACTGCGAGTACGACACCGCCCGTGCCGTGACCGAGGCCGGGGGCGAGGCGGAGGTGCTGGTGGTGCGCAACCTGACCGCAGCGGACGCGGCCGACAGCGTGGAGCGCGCCGCCGCCGCCATCGAGCGGGCCCAGATGATCGTGCTGCCCGGCGGCTTCTCCGGCGGCGACGAGCCGGAGGGCAGCGCCAAGTTCATCGCCGCCTTCTTCCGCAGCGACGCCATCCGCCGGCAGGTGGAGCGGCTGCTGGAGCAGCGGGACGGGCTGATGCTGGGCATCTGCAACGGCTTCCAGGCGCTGATAAAGCTGGGCCTGGTGCCCTTTGGCAAGATCGTGGACACCGACGCGGACTGCCCCACTTTGAGCTACAACACCATCGGCCGGCACCAGTCCCGCATCGTGCGCACGCGCATTTGCTCCAACAAGAGCCCCTGGCTGGCGGCCACCCAGCCCGGCCAGGTGTACTGCGTGCCCATCTCCCACGGCGAGGGCCGGTTCCTGGCCTCGGAGCAGACGGTGCGCGCCCTGGCGGCGGGCGGACAGATCGCCACCCAGTACGTGGACCTGGCCGGCGTGCCCTCCATGGACACGGACCACAATCCCAACGGCTCCGTATACGCCATCGAGGGCATCACCAGCCCCGACGGGCGGGTGCTGGGCAAGATGGGCCACTGCGAGCGCATCGGCCCGGACCTCTATAAGAACGTTCCCGGAGCGTATGACATGGGTCTGTTCCGCTCCGCAGTGGAATACTTCCGCGCGAATTGAAAGGAGAAGCATATGGCGTACTATTGCAGCGAGCCCTCTCACACCTTCAGCGAGTACCTGCTGATACCCGGCTACACCTCTGAAAACTGTGTGCCGGACCGGATCAGCCTGAAAACGCCCCTGGTGCGCTATCGCCGGGGGGAGCAGCCGGCCATCCGTCTGAGCATCCCCATGGTGTCGGCCATCATGCAGTCCGTGTCCAACGACACCCTTGCTATCGCCCTGGCCAGGGAAGGGGGCCTTTCCTTCATCTATGGCTCTCAGTCCATCGAGGACGAGGCGGCCATGGTGGCGCGGGTGAAGAACTATAAGTCCGGCTTCGTGGTCAGCGCCTCCAACGTCACTCCCGACGCCACCCTGGGGGACATCCTGGCCCTGAAGGCGAAAAACGGCTTCTCCACCGTGGCCGTGACCGAGGACGGCACCGCCAACGGCAAGCTCTTAGGCATCGTCACCAGCCGGGACTACCGGGTCAGCCGCATGGAGACCACGGAGCTGGTCCGGGACTTCATGACCCCCCGGGAGAAGCTGGTCACCGCCCCCGAGGGCACCAGCCTCAAGGAGGCCAACGACATCATCTGGGACCACAAGCTCAACGCCCTGCCCATCGTGTCTGACGACGGGTGTCTGCAGTACTTCGTCTTCCGCAAGGACTACGACAGCCACAAGGAGAACCCCGACGAGATGCTGGACGCGGGCAAGCGGCTGATGGTGGGCGCGGGCATCAACTCCCGGGACTACGCCCAGCGGGTGCCGGCGCTGATCGACGCCGGTGCGGACGTGCTGTGCATCGACTCCTCCGAGGGCCACTCCGTCTGGCAGAAGCGGACCATCGCCTGGATCCGGGAGCGCTACGGCGACGCGGTGAAGGTGGGCGCGGGTAACGTGGTGGACGAGGCCGGCTTCCGCTTTTTGGCGGCGGCCGGGGCGGATTTCGTCAAGGTGGGCATCGGCGGCGGCTCCATCTGCATCACCCGGGAGACCAAGGGCATCGGCCGGGGCCAGGCCACGGCGCTGATCGAGGTGGCCAAGGCACGGGACGAGTATTATGCCGAGACGGGCATCTATGTGCCCATCTGCTCCGACGGCGGCATCGTGTACGACCACCACATCACCCTGGCGCTGGCCATGGGCGCGGACTTCGTCATGCTGGGCCGGTACTTCGCCCGCTTCGACGAGAGCCCCACTCCCAAGCTGAACATCAACGGCACCATCGTGAAGGAATACTGGGGCGAGGGTTCCAACCGGGCCCGGAACTGGCAGCGCTATGACCTGGGCGGGGCGGAGGGCCTCAGCTTCGAGGAGGGCGTGGACAGCTACGTCACCTACGCCGGCGGCCTGCATGAAAACGTGCAGAAGACCCTTTACAAGGTCAAGTCCACCATGTGCAACTGCGGCGTCACCTCCATCCCCGAACTGCAGCGGGACGCCAAGCTGACCCTGGTGTCCGCCACCAGCATCGTGGAGGGCGGCTATCACGACGTGACCCTGCGCACCACCAGCTCCATCAAGTAAGACATACCTGACTGTAAAAGGAGGACCCCTATGACCGACATCGAGATCGCCCAGGCCTGTCAGATGCAGCCCATCACCGCCATCGCCGAGAAGGCCGGCGTGGACGAAAAATACCTGGAGCCCTACGGAAAATACAAGGCCAAGGTGGACTACGCCCTGCTGGACGAGTCCCCCCGGCCTGACGGGAAGCTGATCCTGGTCACCGCCATCACCCCCACCCCCGCAGGCGAGGGCAAGACCACCACCAGCATCGGTCTGGCCGACGGCCTGCGCCGCATCGGCAAGAACGCCATCCTGGCCCTGCGGGAGCCCTCTCTGGGGCCCGTGTTCGGCGTCAAGGGCGGCGCCGCCGGCGGCGGCTACGCCCAGGTGGTGCCCATGGAGGACATCAATCTGCACTTCACCGGCGATTTTCACGCCATCGGCGCGGCCAACAACCTGCTGGCCGCCATGCTGGATAACCACATCTATCAGGGCAACGCCCTGCACATCGACCCCAAGACCGTCACCTGGAAGCGCTGCGTGGA
>CANPXW010000008.1 GCA_947587025.1 uncultured Oscillospiraceae bacterium | reverse complement strand
GTTGATGGCATAGTCTCTCCATTGGGTTTAGTGTGGATATATAATGGCTTATCATCACATTTGATTATTGAGATTTATAGTAACTACTTGATTACTCAAAGAATGATTGCGTTTATTTGTGGCAATCTACAGGGCATAACTACCCCCAAGGCAAGACTGGAATTAGCCTTTTTTCTTGATAGAGTATTTACTTACAACTACGAAAAGAACGGATTTTGGTATTTCAAGAATAACCTCCAATTGCTGACCGCGTGGATATCGGAATCTAATGGTGAAACAGCATATGCATACTCCCGTTTAATTAACAGTCTATACAATCATGATAAAGAATTGCACCACGCATTCTCTGGCAAAATTAATTGGCACACTCTGTTTACTTCTTTGGCTAAGGAAAACGGGCGACATCTTTACTCATGGGGACAATTAATTAACCGACTTGTCATTTCTCTTTCTCAGGTTGAACGTGATACTCTTTCTATACAGTTAGAGACAGCTATTAATATGTTACTTACATCTGTCACGTCTAGAAATATAGATGAGATGTCCTCCTTTTTAGCCTCTGTTGCGTATCTGATTCCGCACCTAATTCCTGAAATAATCAAAACACTTCTGCCTAGATATAAAGAGCGTTTTATAGAAGATGCTTCAAACATTCTTTATATATTTGATTTTAACTTTCTTCTGTATGTATGTGGTCTTAGTTTGCTCGGAGGTCACCGTGCGACAGAAGATGAAAAAGAGACCTCGCGTATGCTCATCTCATCTATACCTGAAAAGGAGCTTGGAAAGTTGATTGCGAATTGCGAACCTCGGCTCTGGGATCAGTTCTATGATGTAATGATTCTTGTCAGCGCATATAGTCAAGATAAAGCTAGAAAAATAGTTGAAAACATAGACCTTGAATTACTATCTAACCGGGCAACTGATTATTGGAACCGTGAACATTCAGATGTCTTTCCTCTTTGTCTCAGTTTGCATTTGGGAAGCAGGAAAATAGCAAAACTGTTTATTTCAATGAATGCTAACCGGATTCTTCACTTCTCAATCTACTATGTGTTTGTTGCCCCAACATGTGCAATTCAAGCGTTTCACGAGGGAAAGCCTGTCGATATAATTTCTAATCACAATTGGCGATTAGCGTACTTTTCTTTTAAAGGACTGCTAGACGTTGATAAACAAACAGCAAATGAAATACTAGTCACGAATCTCAAAAGAATCTGCAGCGAAGTCAACGAATTGGCGGAGGTTGATTTTGAGGATGTCTACTGCATCAAGTTTTTTCGCTTAGTTCAGAAATCAAATACTTACTCTTTTGCAAGAATCCTCGCTGGACTGAACTTGGAAAGAATAGCTACTCACTGGCCCAAGAGAATCTCTTTTCAAAAAACAAACCGTGGAAGAAAAAAGAGATATCGTACATTCTTGGATTACCTCTGCAACTTGGAAACACCGGCCGGTGTGAGAGAAGTTCTAGAAGAGATTAGAAATGATTTAGATAGAAATGTATCCAGTAACGATTATAGATAGATACAACTATTCTTGCATCATTCATTTGCTATCTTCCTTTCTGCTACGTTTTCTTCTTCGGTCCTCGTGGCTTCGATTCCGGCCTCTTTCGCACCCCATTCCTAAAGTACCTCGCCTCATAGGGCTCAAACCAAAACACAAATCCGAACCCATCGCCCACGGGGAAAGGTCCCACAGGTCTTGGGTTCGGATTATGTTGGTTTGGTGCCGGTGGCGGGGGTCGAACCCGCACGGTGTCGCCACCGCCGGATTTTGAGTCCGGTACGTCTGCCAATTCCATCACACCGGCACGGCTCACCCATTATACATGCAGGCAGGCCGAAAATCAAGGGCCTTTCAGCCCGCCTTCATGGCCAGAAACGCATTGATGAACCCGTCGATGTCCCCGTCCATCACCGCCTGGATGTTGCTGTTCTCATAGCCGGTGCGGGTATCCTTTGCCAGGGTGTAGGGCATGAACACATAGGAGCGTATCTGGCTGCCCCACTCGATCTTCATCTGCACGCCCTTGATGTCCTCGATCTTCTCCAGGTGCTCCCGCTCCTTGATCTCCGCCAGCTTGGCCCGGAGCATCTGCTTGCAGTTCTCCAGGTTCTGGAAGTGGCTGCGCTCCACCTGGCTGGAGACCACGATGCCGGTGGGGATATGGGTCAGGCGGACGGCGGAGCTGGTCTTGTTGACCTTCTGCCCGCCGGCGCCGGAGGAGCGGTACACGTCCATCTTGATGTCCTCGTCCCGCAGCTCGATCTCCCCGGCGTCTTCGATCTCCGGCATGACCTCCACGGCGGCGAAGCTGGTCTGGCGGCGGCCGGAGGCGTCGAAGGGGCTGATGCGCACCAGCCGGTGCACCCCGTGCTCGCTCTTGAGAAAGCCGTAGGCGTTCTCGCCCTCTATCTTGATGGTGGCGGACTTGATGCCGGCCTGGTCTCCGTCCTGCCAGTCCATGAGGGTATACTTGTACCCGTGCCGGTCGGTCCACATGGTATACATCCGGTAGAGCATCTGGGCCCAGTCCTGAGCCTCGGTGCCGCCGGCGCCGGCGTGGAAGGTGACGATGGCGTTATTGGCGTCGTACTCCCCGGTGAGCAGGGTGGACAGGCGGGTCTGCTCCAGCTCCTCAGCAAACTTGGCGTAGCCCTCCTTCAGCTCCTGGAGCATGCTCTCGTCGCCCTCCTCCAGGGCCATCTCGCATATGGTGAACAAATCATCCCAGGCGGCGGACAGCTTCTGGTGGCGGTCGCACTTATTCTGCAGCAGCTTCAGCCGCTGCTGGGCCTTCTGGCTGCGCTCTAAGTCGGACCAGTAGTCCGGCTCCTCCGCCTCGGCGTGGAGCTTTTCTATCTCCAGCCGGGCGTCGTCCAGGTGCATAGCCTCCGCCAGGTGGTCAAGCTCCGGCCTGCAGCCGTTGAGTTTGACCTTGTATTCCTCAAATTCCATCAATGCCATGTCAGTATCCTCGCATGTTCGTGTCTGAGTAAATCATACCTTGAAACGGCCGGAAAAGCAAGGCCTTTCCCCCGATTTGCAAATAGAGGCCGGATGTGGTATGGTATAGGGGCTATGAAAAAACAAATTATCCTACTTTTCGCGGCGGCGCTGCTGCTGACGGCGCTCCTGCCGGGCTGCTCCAGGTCCAAGCCCGAGCCCACGCCGGAGCCTATCGCCACCTCGCCCCCCATGCCCACGGAGGACCCGCACATCGGCGAGACGGAGGTACTGGACGGCATGGGCGGCACCATGTGGGTGCCGGAGGCCCCTAACCTGACCCCCTTCGGTCTGGAGCCCACCAACTTCACCGTCACGGACCAGATCCCCTCCTACACCGGCCAGGAGGACCTGACCATGCGCCGGGGCATCGACGTGTCCGACCACCAGATGGAGATCGACTGGCAGCGGGTGGCCGATTACGGCATCGACTTTGCCATCATCCGCTGCGGCTGGCGCTCCTATGACAACGGCACGATCAACGAGGACTCCCGCTTCCGGGAGAACATACAGGGCGCGCTGGACGCGGGCCTGGATGTGGGCGTGTACTTCTTCTCCCAGGCGCTGAACATCGTGGAGGCGGCCGAGGAGGCGGTCTACACCCTGCATCTGATCGAGGGGTACGACGTGACTCTGCCGGTATTCTACGACTGGGAGCCCATGCCCTACAACAGCTCCCGCTCGGCCAACGTGGACGGGAGCGTGGTCACGGCCTGCTGCCTGGAGTTCTGCCAGCTGGTGGAGGCAGGCGGGTACGAGCCGGCCATGTACGCCTATAACATGCTGGCGTACTATACATATGAGCTCAAGCAGCTGGAGGGCATCACCCTGTGGCTGGCGGACCCCGGCACCAAGCCCATCTTCTACTTCGACCACACCTTCTGGCAGTACTCCTATACCGGCGCCGTGCCGGGCATCACCGTAGACGTGGACCTGGACGCGATGTATGTGCACGGGGGCGTGGAGCCGGTCTTCCGCTACCCCACGCCGACGCCGTCGCCCTCGGAGGAGCCCTCGGCGGAAACGACTCAGGCGTCTGAGCAGGAGCCTGAACAGGGGGCGGTGGGATGATCTGGATGGATAAGGCCGACCTGAACAGTCAGGCCGGGATGGAGCACGCCATGGAGGGATACTTCTCCAGTCTGGCGGACGGCGGAGACGGCACCTTCAACGGCATGGTGGCCGCCATGCCGGAGCGCTGCGACTATGCGGAGCGGACGCTGACCCTGCGGGTAGACACCCAGACCTGGATGGAGAACCCCAACGCCGTGCTCCACGGGGGCGTGGCCGCTGCCATACTGGACATCGCCATGGGCGCGCTGTGCCGATACTTCTCCGGCGGGGGCATGACCCCCACCGTGAGCATGAGCGTCAACTATCTGCACCCCGTGCCGGTGGGCGGGCCGGTGTACGTGACCGCGCGGCTGCCCATGCACGGCCGCACCCTGTGCCACGCCGCCGGCCGCATCTGGACCGGGGACGCGCCGGACAGGACCCTGTGCTCCGCCACGGCCGTCTACCACACCGGACATCAGGAACGATAAAAAGGAAAAGGGCCCGCCGCGAAACGCGGCGGGCTCAGTCTTTATTTTTCTCCCCGGAGCTTCACCAGCCGGTCCCGCAGGACGGCGGCCACCTCGAATTCCAGCATCTGGGCGGCCTTGCGCATCTGCTTTTCCAGCTTCTCTATCTCCGCCTTGCGCTCGGCGGCGGTCATCTTGATGCCTGCGGCGGTGACGGCCTCGGACTCGTCCGCGCTGTCGGCCAGGTCCATCATGTCCTTCACGTCCTTGATGATGGTCTTGGGCACGATGCCGTGGGCCTGGTTGTAGGCGTCCTGCTTTTTCCGCCGGCGCTCCGTCTCCCGGATGCAGGCGTCCATGCTGGGGGTCACCACGTCCGCGTACATGATGACCGTGCCCTCCGCGTTCCGGGCGGCCCGGCCCACGGTCTGGATAAGGCTGGTCTCGCTTCGGAGGAACCCCTCCTTGTCCGCGTCCAGGATGGCCACCAGGGACACCTCCGGCAGGTCCAGGCCCTCCCGCAGCAGATTGATGCCCACCAGCGCGTCGAACCGGCCCAGACGCATGTCCCGGATGATCTCCATCCGCTCGATGGAGCCGATGTTGTGGTGCAGATACCGGCAGCGGATGCCCGCGTCGGTGAGGTACGCCGTCAGGTCCTCCGCCATCTTCACCGTCAGGGTGGTGACCAGGGTGCGCTGGTTTTTCTCCACCCGGGCGTTGATCTCGCCGATGAGGTCGTCTATCTGCCCCTCCACCGGCCGGACCAGGATCTGCGGGTCCAGCAGGCCCGTGGGCCGTATCACCTGCTCGGCCACCTGGCCGGCCCGGCTGCGCTCGTACTCCCCCGGCGTGGCGGACACGTAGATGGCCTGGTGGATGCGGGCGGTGAACTCGTCGAACTTCAGCGGCCGGTTGTCGAAGGCCGAGGGCAGGCGGAAGCCGTATTCCACCAGGGTCTGCTTGCGGCTGTAGTCCCCCTTGAACATGGCCCGCACCTGGGGCAGGGTCACGTGGCTCTCGTCCACGAACAGCACGAAGTCCTTGGGGAAGTAGTCCAGCAGGGTCATGGGGGCGCTGCCGGGGGCGCGGCCGGAGATGATGCGGGAGTAGTTCTCGATGCCGGAGCAGTAGCCCAGCTCCTGCATCATCTCGATGTCGTACTCCGTCCGCTGCTTGATGCGCTGGGCCTCCAGCAGCCGGCCGTTCGACTCGAACCAGGCCACCCGGTCGGCCAGTTCCTTTCGTATCTCGCCGATGGCGGCCTCCATCTTCTCCTTGGGGGTGACGTAGTGGGTGGCGGGCCAGACGGGGATGTTATTGAGTCTGCGCAGCGGCGCGCCGGACACGGCGTTGATCTCGCTGATGCGGTCGATCTCGTCGCCAAAGAACTCCACCCGGATGGCGGTGTCCTTCCAGTAGGCCGGCCATATCTCCACCGTGTCCCCCCGGACCCGGAACTTGTTGCGCTCAAAGGCGATGTCGTTGCGCTCGTAGCGGATGTTCACCAGCTTCATCAGCAGGTCCTCTATCTTTATCTCCATCCCCACCCGCAGGGTGACCATCATGGCGGCGAAGTCATCCGGCTCGCCCAGGCCGTAGATGCAGGAGACGGAGCTGACCACGATCACGTCCCGGCGCTCTAAGAGCGACGCAGTGGCGGAAAGGCGCAGCCGGTCTATCTCGTCGTTGATGGAGGAGTCCTTCTCGATGAAGGTGTCCGTGTGGGGGATGTAGGCCTCCGGCTGGTAGTAGTCGTAGTAGCTGACGAAGTACTCCACCGCGTTTTCCGGGAAGAACTCCCTAAACTCGGCGCACAGCTGGGCGGCCAGGGTCTTGTTGTGGGCCAGCACCAGGGTGGGCCGCTGGACCCGCTCGATGACCTTGGCCATGGTGTAGGTCTTGCCGGAGCCGGTGACGCCCAGCAGCACCTGCTCGTCGATGCCGTTCTCCAGCCCCGCCGCCAGCGCGTCGATGGCCTCGGGCTGATCGCCCGCAGGCTCATAGGGGGATACGACTTTGAAGGGCTTCGATTCCATGACCGGCCTCCTTGCGTTTGGTAACATACCATTATAACACACTTTTGGGAAAGCACAAGAAATCCCGTTGACAAAGCGGTCATGTCCGATAAAATAAAGATACGGACGAAAAGGAGGATGGGACCATGGAACAGACCCTCGGCGCGGATATACTGGACCGGCTGCCGCCCACGGACAGTGCGCGGGCCGGTGCGCTGCTGGCGGCGGAGATTGCCAAAAGCGACGCCAAGCTGGTGGTGCTGGACGACGACCCCACCGGCGTGCAGACGGTCCACGACGTGTCCGTGTACACGGACTGGTCGGCGGAGAGCATCGCCGACGGGCTGCGGGAGCGGGAGAAGCTGTTTTTCATCCTCACCAACAGCCGGGCCATGACCGCCGCCGAGACACAGGCTGTCCACCGGCAGATCGCCGCCAACACGCTGCTGGCTTCCCGCCGGACCGGCGTGCCCTTTCTCATCATGAGCCGCAGCGACTCCACCCTCCGGGGCCACTATCCCCTGGAGACGGAGACCCTGCGCGAAGAGCTGGAGCGGGGCGGCATGGCCGTGGACGGGGAGATACTGTGCCCCTTTTTCAAGGAGGGCGGCCGGTTCACCATCGGCAGCGTCCACTACGTGCGCGCCGGGGATGCGCTGGTGCCGGCGGCGCAGACGGAATTTGCCAGGGACCGTACCTTCGGCTACAGCCGGTCGGACCTGCCCGGCTACGTGGAGGAAAAGACCGGCGGCCGGTACCCGGCGGGGCAGGTGACGCGCATCGGCCTGGAGCAGCTGCGCGGCCAGGACTACGACGGCATAGAGCGGGCGCTCATGGGGGTGCGCGATTTCGGGAAGGTGTGCGTTGACGCGGCGGACTACTGCGACGTGACGGTGTTCGCGGCGGCGCTGTACCGGTGCCTGGCCAGGGGCAAGCGATTTTTGTTCCGCACGGCGGCGGGTCTGGTGAAGGTCATGGGCGGGGTGAGCGACATCCCGCTGCTGACCCGGAAGGACATGATCGGCCGGCCCACCCAGGCGGGCGGGCTGGTGGTGGCGGGCAGCTACACAGAAAAGACCACCGCCCAGCTGCGGGCGCTGCTGACGCTGCCCGGCGTGGAGCCCATCCCCTTCCGGAGCGAGCTGGTGCTGGAGGGGGATCGGGCCCTCTCCGCCGAGGCGGACCGGTGCGTGGCCCTGGAGGAGGCGGCCATCCGGGCCGGCCGGACAGCGGTGTGCTTCACCTCCCGGCGGCCGCTGGCGGCGCGGGGTGACAGCCCGGAGGACGCCCTGGCCCGGAGCGTGAAGATCAGCCGGGCCGTACAGGCGCTGGTCGGCCGGCTGCGGACGGCGCCCGCCTTCATCATCGCCAAGGGCGGCATCACCTCCTCCGACATCGGCACCCGGGCGCTGGGGGTGAAAAAGGCCCGTGTGCTGGGCCAGATATGCCCCGGCGTGCCTGTCTGGCGGACGGACCCCGGCAGCCGCTTCCCCGGCGTGCCCTACGTCATCTTCCCCGGAAACGTGGGAGACGCTGACACCCTCCGGCAGGCGGTGGAGATACTGACGGAGAAATAAAATGCACGGGAGCCTGCCGCAAAGCAGGCTCCCGTTTTTTCCCGACCGTTTTTGCGCCGGATGGGTACTATAATGTACCCATCCTATGTGCGGCGGGGAGGAAAAAGACCATGCAGATGCTGAAGGTGCGGCGGAAGACGGAGGAGGGCGTGGTGAGCCTGCCGGTGGACGGGATCGCCCCCAATCCCCAGCAGCCCCGGCAGGTGTTCGACGACCATGCCCTGGAGGAGCTGGCAGAGAGCATCCGCCGGTACGGTGTGCTCTGTCCGCTGTCGGTGCGGCGGCGCGCCGGCGGGTACGAGCTGGTGGCGGGGGAGCGCCGGCTGCGGGCGGCCCGGATGGCGGGGCTGGAGCGGGTGCCCTGCCTGGTTCTGGACGTGGACCCGGAGCAGTCGGGGCTGCTGGCGCTGGTGGAGAATCTGCAGCGGGAGGACCTGGACTTTCTGGAGCAGGCACGGGGCATCGCCCGGCTCATCGACCGGTACGGCCTGACCCAGGAGCAGTGCGCCCAGCAGCTGGGCAAGAGCCAGTCCGCCGTGGCCAACAAGCTGCGGCTTCTCAAATTGCCGGAGGACGTGCTGGAAAAGCTGCGGGCGGCGGAGCTGACCGAGCGCCACGGCCGGGCGCTGCTGCGCCTTGCCGACGACGAGTCCCGGCGCCGCGCCCTGGACCACATCATCGCCCGGCAGCTGACCGTGCCGGCGGCGGACCGGTACATAGACAGCCTTTTGGAGGCGCGGAAAAAGCCGGCGCCCACCCGCACCCGGTTCGTGCTCAAGGACGTGCGGATATTTTTGAATACCATCCAGAAGAGCGTGGACGTGATGCGGCAGGGCGGCGTGAACGTGGGCCTGGAGCGGGAGCAGACGGAGCAGGAGATGGTGCTGACCATACGCATACAGCGGTAAAGCGATGCTTTACCGCTGTATGCGATCAGACATAAACTGCTCGGCGGAAGTGAATCCCGCCGGCAGGAAGTCAAAAACCTGTCGTTCTCAGGTTTTTGACTTCACGCGCGGCCCACCGCGCGGCTCGCCCTGACCGGGCTTCGCTCCCAATTGGCCTCGCATCCGTGCTTTGCCGCCACCAAAAATTCCCTTGCGTTCGGTCTGCCGGCGGGATACAATATATAAAACGACACAACAGAAAAAGAGAGATCTATGGCGGCAGACAAAAACACCCTCGTAAGAGACTATACCTCCGGACCGGTGGCCAGGCAGCTTCTGGGCTTTGCCTGGCCCTTCATGCTGTCCAATCTGCTGCAGACGGCCTATAACCTCACCGATATGGTTGTGGTCGGCCAGTTCGTAGGCCCGGCGGGCCTGTCCGCCGTGGGCATCGGCGCGGACCTGATACACATGTACACCTTCATCTGCATGGGCTTCTGCAACGCCGGTCAGGTGCTGATAAGCCAGTACGTGGGTCTGCGGGACCGAGGGTCCGTGTCGAAAATGGTGGGGGTGATGTTCACCTTCATCCTGGGGCTGAGCCTGGCGCTCACAGCCCTGGGACTGGGCTTTGCCGGGCGGCTGATGGGGTGGCTGAACGTGCCGCCGGAGGCGGTGGGATACTGCCGGTCGTACACCGTGTGCTGCACGGCGGGGCTGTTCTTTTTGGTGGGCTACGTGATGGTAGCCGCCATCCTGCGGGGCATAGGCGAGTCTAAGCGGCCCATGGTGTTCATCGTCATCGCCTCGGTGCTCAACGTGATATTGGACATCGCGTTCGTCGCCGGGGGCATGGGCCCCTTCGGCGCGGCCCTGGCCACGGTGATCGCCCAGGGGGTGAGCTTTGTGCTGTGCGTGGGGTACCTGTGGCGCCGGCGGGACCGGCTGGGCTTCGAGTTCTCCCCAAAATACCTCAAGCCCGACCGGGAGAACCTGGCCAAGCTTTTGAAGCTGGGCGTGCCCATGTCCATCCAGTCCTGCGCCATCAATATCTCCATGCTGTTCGTGTCCCGGTGCATCAATGTCTACGGCGTGACGGTGTCCGCCGTCACCAGCGTGGGCAACAAGCTGTCCACCGTGGCCAGCATCGTCTGCCAGGCCCTGAGCCAGTCCGGGGCCACCATGGTGGGCCAGAACTTTGCCGCCCGTCAATTCGACCGGGTGGGCCGTGCCCTGGCCGCCGCCGTGGCGGTGGGGCTGGCGTTCACGGCGGCGCTCTCGGCGGTGATGATCGCCTGGCCGGAGCGGGTGTTCGCCCTGTTCGACGACGACGCGGCCGTGCTGGCCATGAGCCGGCAGTATGTGCCGGTGGCGGTGCTGAACTTCTTCGGCTATGCCCTGCGGGGGCCCAGCACGGCCCTGTGCAACGGCATGGGCTTTCCGGTGATGAACTTCGTGCTGGGCATCCTGGACGGGGTGGTGATGCGCATCGGCCTGTGCGTGCTGCTGGCCCGCGCCTTCGGCATGGGCGTGATGGGCTACTGGCTGGGAGGAGCCCTGGCGGGCTTCACCTTCTTCCTGGTCATGTGCCCCTACTTTTTGTCCGGCAAGTGGAAAAAACATGCGCCGCCTGCAGCGGCGTAAAGGAGGTCGTGCTATGATCCTGGTCAGCGCCTGCCTGCTGGGCCACGACTGCAAGTATAACGGCGGCAACAACGACAACGCCGCCGTACATGCCTACCTGGAGGGAAAGGACTGGGTCTGCTTCTGCCCGGAGCGGGCCGGCGGCCTGCCCGCGCCCCGGCTGCCCAGCGAGATACGGGGCGAGCGGGTCGTCAGCCGCGCCGGAGACGACGTGACGGAGGAGTTCCGCCTGGGGGCGGAAAAGGCCTTGGCCTTCTGCCGGGCCCACGGGGTGGACCGGGCCATATTGAAGGCCCGCAGCCCCTCCTGCGGGGTGCACGCGGTGTACGACGGCAGCTTCACGGGCACGGTGGTGCCCGGCATGGGCGTCACCGCCCGCCTGCTGGCGGAAAACGGCATCGCGCTCATGGACGAGGAGGATATATCATAAGCTGCCTTTTCACGAATTCAAAAAAATGTAATATTTAATTCAAGTTTTTGTCAACATCCGTCGGGAAAAGTGGTCTACAATAGCCACAGAAACGGGGAGAAAGAACCCGCAAATGTGAAAGGAAGCGGAATCTGTCATGCGTAACGATAACAAAAAAATGAGCGGCCGTATCCTGGCCCTGGTCCTGTGCCTGACCCTGGTGGCGGGGGCCTTCGGAGCGGCGGCCTACGCCGAGGACGAGCAGCCCCGCCAGGAGATGAGCCCGGCGGACATCTACGAGCAGAACGTGGGCTCCACCGTTGGCATCCGGACCACCATCACCACCAACGTCTGGGGCTATGAGACCCAGGGCGCGGCCTCCGGCTCCGGCTTCATCGTCTCCGACGACGGCTATATCCTGACCAACTACCACGTGGTGGAGGGCGCCGAGGACATCACCGTCACCACCTACGACGGCACCGGCTACGACGGCGAGCTGATCGGCTACGACGAGAGCAACGACATCGCCGTGCTGAAGGTGGACGCCGAGGACCTGGCCCCTGTCACCATCGGCGACTCCGGCGCGCTGCGGGTGGGCGACGAGGTGCTGGCCATCGGCAACCCCCTGGGCGAGCTGACCTTCTCTCTGACCGGCGGCATGATCAGCGCCCTGGACCGGGAGATCACCGTCTCCGGCGGCGTGACCATGGACCTTATCCAGACCGACTGCGCCATCAACTCCGGCAACTCCGGCGGCGCGCTGTTCAACATGTACGGCGAGGTCATCGGCATCACCAACGCCAAGTACTCCGGCAGCGGCAGCGGCTCGGAGGCGTCCATCGACAACATCGGCTTCGCCATCCCCATCAGCCGGGTGTTCAGCATCGTGGAGAGCATCATGACCGACGGCCAGATCGCCAAGCCCTATATCGGCGTCACCGTCTCCAGCGTCAGCGAGGAGGCGCTGGCCTACGGCCTGCCCCAGGGCGCCGCCGTCAAGAGCGTCGTCAAGGACAGCCCCGCCGAGAAGGCCGGTCTGCAGGAGAACGACATCATCACCGCCGTGGACGGCACGGACCTTGACACCCACCACGACCTGTCCGACATCGTCGCCGCCTCCCAGCCCGGTGACGAGCTGACCCTCACCGTCTACCGCCAGGGCGAGACCATCGAGCTGACGGTGGAGGTGGGCGAGAACGTCCAGCCCGCTCTGCCTGAGCCAGAGGAGACCCCGGCTCCCGACCAGGGCCGGCAGCAGCAGGGCTACGGGAATGGCCAGACCATCCCCTTCGACTCCTTTGAGGACTTTATGCGTCAGTTCGGCGGGTTCTTCGGCTGAGATAGACTGCAAAAATGAAAACTGCGGGGACGGCAGCCGCCGTCCCCGCTCGCTTTTGCTTTTTTATACCCCCGTGCCGTCGAAGGGCGGGGTGTATTCGCTCTCCGCGCTGGAAAGCTCCTGGGTGTAGCCCTCCAGCAGGCCCAGCGCGGCCATGTAATCGCAGGCCCGCCGATACTCCTCCGCCGTCAGCCGCCGGTCCGGCCCGCCTGCCCCGTTGGGGGTGTACTGGCCCATGAGGGACACCAGCACCTGGCCGGGCTTGAACGTCTCCGCCAGCCAGTCCAGCACGGAGAAGGTGTTGTCCAGCTGCCCCGGCAGCACCAGGTGCCGGATCATCACCCCCCGGACCAGCATCCCGTCGCCGTCCAGCTGATACGGCCCGGTCTGGCGGTACATCTCCAAAATGGCCGCCCTGGCCGCGTCCGGGTAGTCCGCCGCGCCGGAGAGCGCCTGTGCCAGCGCGCCGTCCATGTACTTCATGTCCGGCAGATACACCTGCACCTTTCCCTCCAGCGCCCGCAGGGCCGACACCGACTCATACCCGCCGCTGTTCCACACCACCGGGACGGACGGCCGGGGCTCCAGGGCCTCGAGCACTGCCGGCAGGAAGTGGGAGGCGGTGACCAGGTTCAGATTGTGCACCCCCTGCCCTTCCAATTCACGGAATATCTGCCGCAGCCGGTCCACAGTGATGGTCTTGCCCCTGCCGCCGGCGCTGATGTCCCGGTTCTGGCAGAACACGCACCGCAGGGCACACCCGGAAAAGAACACTGCGCCGCTGCCACGGGTCCCGCTGATGCAGGGTTCCTCCCAGAAGTGGGGGGCGGCCCTTGCCACCACGGGAGCGTCCCCCACGCCGCAGAAGCCGGCGTGGGTCCCGTCCCGCAGCGCGCCGCATTTTCGCGGGCAGAGTGAACAGATCATAGCTTACCTCGTGTTTTTTCAGAGTATGAACCGCCGCCAGAGCCAAAGCATGATAAGCGACACCGCCACGCCCAGCAGCCCGGACCCGGCGGCCAGCAGGGCTTTTTGATAGGGGCGCTTGCCCTCCTCCCGGGCCTTTTCGATCTCGGAGAGGGTCCTGCCCTCGGTGAAGGCCACGATCTCCCTGTAGGTCTGGATGTCGAACTTTTTCTTCCAGCGCTCCACCCGGAAGGACCAAGCAAACGCAACAGCGGCCAGGACCGACCAGGCCGCCAGGCCCCGCCACCGCCACAGCAGCGCCAGGGGCACGCATGTGACCAGCATGGCCGCGAACAGCGCCGTGAAGATGCTGCTGTCCCGCCGGAAGGCCGCCTTCTCTGCGTCGTCTATCTGCTTTTTCATTTCCGCGATGTCTCCTTTGACAAGATCGTCAAGGGACGCGGAGAACACCTGTGCCAACAGCAGCAGGCTCTTGATGTCCGGGCAGGTCTTTCCATTCTCCCAGTTGGAGACAGACTGGCGGGTGGCGTACACCCGCAGCCCCAGCTCCTCCTGGGACAGGCCCAGGGCCTGCCGCCGTTTTCGTATCTGGCTGCCAAGCTCCATGCTCTTCCGCGCCTCCTTGCCCTGCCAGCATACGGGAAAAGCGGCCGGCCGTCTATCAAAGGTCTTTTACATGGGGGTCAATCGCTCTTTGCGCCGGCGGACGGCCCGTCCGAATGACCGTGCCCATGATGCCTGCCGGCGACCTTCCCCTTCAGTCTCGCGGGGACGGCGATCTGCACGCCGAAGATCAGTTTTATCACTCCCACCATCAAGAACACCACCGCGACGGGTACGACGCACGACGTGGCCAGCAGTATCGCGATGGACTCCAGGAAGTGGACGAACAGCGCCTTGCCGCGCTCCACCAGGCCGGTGATGCCGCCCGTCAGCTTCTCCCAGAAGCTGGACAGCACACTGCCTTCCTCGTCCGTGTTCTCGTTGATCTCGTCGGTGATCTGCTGGGCCTCTTCGATGGCAGACTCATATTTGACCTGGCTGGTCCGTTCCAGCAAAACGGACACTTGAGAGCTGAGCGGTATCACCGCCCATATGATGAGGCCCAGGGCCAGGATCTTGAGGCCCCAGCGAAAGAGGAAATCTTTTTTATTGAACAGCCAAATCAGCAGCATCACGCATGCGGCCGGGATCACGAACATGAATGCCGTATACCCCAATATCGTGACCATGTACTTCTCGATGAAAATGATCGTAAGGATGACCACGAAGTACGACGTCACATCCGCGATCTCCTCTGCCACCGGGGTCGTCGTGTCCCCCGGAACGGCGGCGATGGCCGTGGAGGCGGCCACAGAGGCTGCGGTCAGTGCCAGGACCGTTCCCTCTTTCGTGGTCAGGTCTGTCAGCGTCTGCTCATACCAATCCGGGTCGCTGGCCATCCTGGAGACGACCGTCATCGACAGGATGATAGACAGCAGCAGCAACAGCGCAAGGATGGCCTTTCCTCTCCCTATCCTCCGGAAACCCTTGTCTTCCATTTTTCTTCTCTCTTTCTGTATTTTTCGCCCATCGGTATCATAAGCCCCTTACGCCCCCAGGGTGAACCGCCACAGCCGGGCCTGGTCCTCGGGGGCGGCGTAGCCGATGCCTATCCGGGGCGCGGCGTCGATGCGCGCCGGGATGAAGCCGTCGTCCTCCAGGGCCAGGGCGTCTCCCAGCATCATGTCGTTCAGGCTCTTGTCGATACGGAGATACTTCGTCACCCGGCCGGGACCGGGGGCCCCCTCCACGCCCCGGATGAGCACCGCCTGGGGGTCGTCCTCCTGGCCGGTGACCAGGTTGAGCATCCAGTGGATGCCGTAGCACAGGTACACGTATATGGTGCCCGCCCGATGATAAAGGACCTCTGTGCGCTTGGTGCGGCCGTGGCTGGCGTGGCAGGCGGTGTCCGCCTGGCCGAAGTAGGCCTCCGTCTCCGTGATGCGGGCCCGAATGACGGTCCCGTCCGGCAGCCGGCGCACCAGCACCCTGCCCACCAGGGCCCGTGCTGCTTCCGGGGCTGGCAGGTCAAGGATATTCATAGGTATACCCCTCCCCGGCCTCGGTGAAGCGGTCGGCCAGGCCGGAGGATACCACCACCCGGCCGTCGTCGGTCACCAGCACCGTCTCAAAGGCGCGCTCTGTGTCCCGGCAGCGCTCGCACAGCGCCAGCGCGTCGTCCTCCCCCAGCACGAACAGCGCCGTGGACAGCGCGTCGGCCCAGGCTCCGTCGGCCGTCACCACCGTGACGGAGGCAAGGCCGCTCGCCGCCGGCATGCCCGTGGCCGGGTCCAGGATGTGGATGTACCGCACGCCGTTCTGCTCAAAATATCGCTGGTAGCCGCCGGAGGTGACCACCGCCGTCTGGCCCACGTCCAGCACGCCCAGGTAGGAGCCGGTGTCGCTGGGGTCGGTCACCGCCACCTGCCAGCGCTCGCCGTCCGGGCGGGTGTCCCCCAGGGTCTGCACGTTGCCGCCCAGGGACAGGATGGCCTTTTCAACACCGGCCTCCACCATGGCCTCGGCGGCCTTCTGGGCGGCGTAGCCCTTGGCCACCGCCCCCAGGGACACGGCCATGTCCGCCGGCAGGGCCACCGTGCCGGCGGCCTCGTCGATGGCGATGGCGTCCGTATCCTTTTCCGCCAGCAGCCCGTCCAGCTCCGCCCGGCCGGGCACCCGGTAGTCCCCGGTGGTGAAGCCCCAGGCCAAAATGACCGGGTACAGCGCCGGGTCCAGGGCCCCGCCGGTGAGCGCGTATGCGTCCAGAGCCGTCTGCAGCACCGCCAGGCAGTCCGCCGACACGGCCACCGCGCCGCCGGCGCCAGCGTTGAGCGCCTGCACGGAGCTTGCGTCCTTCTCCGGGTCCAGGTCCGCCGCCAGGGCGTTTATCACGTCCGCCGCCGCAGACAGGCCATCCTCGCCCGCGCTGCCGTAGGCCGTCAGCAGCATCACCGTGTCCATGGCGAACAGCTGCTTTTCATGCTTCTGTCCGCTCCTGCCGCAGCCGGCCAGCACCGTCAGCGCCAGCGCCAGCGCCAGCAGCTCACAGCTCCGCCTTGTGCGCTTCATAGAACTCGCGGTAATCCTTCAGCATGTACTTGAGCACCTTGGGGGTGTCCAGGTGGTAGGGGCATCTCGCCTTGCAGCGGCCGCACTCCAGGCAGGTCTCGATCTTCGCCATGTTCGCCTGCCACTGCGGGGTGAACCAGGGCTTCCACGGCCCCCGGCGGATGAGCATGTCCATCCGGGCGCAGTTGTTGATCTCGATGCCCTGGGGGCAGGGCATGCAGTAGCCGCAGCTGCGGCAGAACTGCCCGCTCAGCTGCTCCCGGTCCGCGTCTATCACCGCCTGCAGCGCCTCGTCCATGGCCGGGTCCTCCTCGGCCAGGGCCAGCCACTCGGTCAGCTCCTCCATGGTCTGCACCCCGTAGATAGGCACCACGCCCTCCTGCTCCCGCATGAACGCGTGCACCGCGCGGGCGTTGGATAAAAGCCCGCCGGCCAGCGCCTTCATGGCGATGAAGCCCATGCCCGCGTCCAGGCAGGACCGCACCAGCGCCTGCTCCTCCGGGCTGGACAGGTAGCTGAAGGGGTACTGGAGCGTCTCGAACCGACCCGAGGCCACCGCCTCGGCCGCAAAACGCACGGAGTGGCTGGACAGGCCGATGTGGCGGACGTAGCCCTTGGCCTTGGCCTCCATGGCGGCGTCCCAGGCGCCGGAGTCGATCTCCTCCCAGCTGCACGCCTGGTGGAACTGGAACAGGTCGATGTAGTCCGTCCGCAGCCGCTCCAGGCTCATCTGGATGTGCTTGGCCACGGTGTCATGGTCCCTGGCAAGGCTCTTGGTGGAGATCACCACGTCCCCGCGCACGTCGGCCAGGGCCAGGCCCAGCTTCTCCTCGGAGTCGGAATAGGCGTTGGCGGTGTCGAAGTAGCGGATGCCGCCCTCGTAGGCCCGGCGCAGGATGCGCACCGCCTCGTCCTTGTCCCGCCGCTGGATGGGCAGCGCGCCGAAGGCGGGCTTGGTCACGACAAGGCCGGTCTTTCCCAGAGTCATGGTCTGCATTTATATCACCTCGAAAAAAGTATAGCATATTTCCCTTGCTATTCCAAGCGGGATGCGCTATAATAAGCAGGCTTGAGATGAGCGGCTGTAGCTCAGCTGGATAGAGCGTTGGCCTCCGGAGCCAAAGGTCGTGGGTTCGAATCCCGTCAGCCGTACCAAATAGAAACGGTGATTGTGATACAATCGCCGTTTTCTGTTAAATATCATGGGTTAACATGGGTTTGCTGTAAGCTTTTTTCAAGGGGTGCTTGCATGAAGTCGATAGAGTTGTTTAGCGGAACCGGCGGCCTTGCCCTTGGACTGCAGCAAGCCGGATTCGACCACGAGGCGTTGTTCGAGTGGGATAAGGATTCCTGCGACAATCTGAAATATAACATAAATAGCAGCTACCCTGATGTAAAGGACTGGACTGTGTTCCAGACAGACGTACGCACGGTCAAATACGACGGGTATGCGGGCAGGATCCAGCTTGTAGCCGGAGGCCCGCCGTGCCAGCCGTTTTCGCTTGGCGGCAAGCACCAGGCGTATAACGACAAAAGGGATATGTTTCCCGAAGCGGTGCGCGCTGTCCGGGAGACCAGACCGCAGGCGTTTATTTTTGAAAACGTGAAGGGGCTGCTCCGCAAGTCGTTCAGTTCCTATTTCAACTATGTGCTGCTCCAATTGCAGCACCCGGAGATCGTAAAAAAGAACGATATGACCTGGGAGACGCACCTTGCCCTTTTGGAAAAGTATCATACCTCCGGGCATGATGACGGGCTTTCGTATAATGTGGTATTTCGGTTACTGAACGCCGCTGACTATGGTGTGCCGCAGTCCCGTCACCGTGTTATCATCGTGGGCTTCCGAAGCGACTATAACGCGAGTTGGAGTTTTCCCCTTGCCACACACAGCCAGGACGCGCTGCTTTACGCGAAATGGATCTCCGGCGAATATTGGGAAGAGCACAACATGAAAAAGCCCGCCGATACGCCGCTGTCGGCTCAACAGCTGCGGACCATTCGGCAGTCTGTCGAGGAGACGGACGCACCGCTTCTAAGGTGGAGGACTGTGCGCGACGCCATTGGTGACCTTCCCGACCCGACAGATCCAGAAGCCGCCGCAAGGTACAACAATCATGAATTCAGAGATGGCGCGCGCATATATGCCGGCCATTCGGGGAGCAGGCTGGACGAGCCATCCAAGACCATCAAAGCAGGCGCGCACGGCGTCCCCGGCGGTGAAAACATGGTGGTTCTTGACGATGGCAGCGTCCGATATTACACCGTCCGCGAGAGCGCGCGCATTCAGACATTCCCGGATGATTATCTGTTCAGCGCGTCTTGGACGGAAAGCATGAGACAGATCGGTAACGCTGTTCCGGTAAAACTGGCGAAGGCTGTAGGCGATTCCGTGATCTCGCAAATGGGGAGGATGGCAAGCGATGGCTAGTAGAAACAACTGCCCGGTATACCCGCCGTTCAACCCGCTTGATAAGCGGCATCTTGGAGAAAGCGCCGCGAACGCGCTCCTTAGATCAAATGTATTTCCTCTTCCGCCGGAGCCTTTCATCGGGGCTGGCGTGTACGCTCTTTACTACACGGGGAGCTTTCCTACATATGAGATCCTCGCGGATGTTAACCGTGACGGTCAGTTTGCCTGCCCGATTTATGTGGGTAAGGCTGTCCCCGAAGGGGCACGAAAGGGCGGTCAAGGCGATGATGTCGATCCGGGCGTCGCGCTGTACAAAAGGCTCAATGACCACGCGAAATCTATAACGGCCGCCACGAATCTCAATATAGCGGACTTCCACTGCCGTTTCCTGTCTGTTGACGATATTTGGATCCCGCTTACCGAGTCGTTGATGATCGAACGCTTCAGGCCGGTGTGGAATGTCGTGCTGGACGGATTCGGCAATCACGATCCAGGCAGAGGACGCCACAGTGGTAAAATGCCAATGTGGGACTGTCTCCATCCGGGCAGGGCGTGGGCGCAACATTTACAGCCGTGTGTGTTCACGGCCGAGGAGTTGGACCGGAAAGTGCGGGAGTACTTGTCCGAGGCATTACTGCAGCCAAAAGGAAAAGAAGTTCTCAAGTGCTGATGCATCGGGGAGGCTGCGATGAGTGATCCAGTCGAAAAGAGTAAGCGCTCCGAGGTCATGAGAGCCGTTAGATCCAGCGGCAATAAAAGGGATGGCGACGCGGATACCCCGTTAAATGCCATCCCGATCTTATGTTCTTGGATGATCGGGCGGCCGCTTTTGGGAGCGGTTCAGGTCGGATACAGGCCGTTTCGTGCGGGAACGGTTGACAAACGGCCTCGGCGGTCCAATAATGTGTATTGCCAAAACGGTATGCTCAAAAAACGGGGGAAAAGATAATGAAACGGTGCTTGAGAAGTCCGATAGCCCTGGCGCTGGCGGCGGTGCTGTGCCTGGGGATGTGCGCGCCGGCCCTGGCCGGTGAGGACGGCGCCGACGCCCGGGCGCTCTATGACCAGGGAATGGACGCGTGGGACGCGGGCGATATGACCGCCGCCCTGGAGCTGATGAAAGAGGCTGCGGAGCTGGGCGACGCAGACGCCCAGTATGCCGTAGGCTATATGTACGGCGAGGGCGTGGGCGTGGAGCAGGACTATGCTGCGGCGGAGGAGTATTTCCTCCAGGCGGCGGAGCAGGGCAACGCATATGGCGAGATCGCCCTGGCCATCATGTACCTGTTCGGCGAGAACGGGGAATGTGACTATGCCAAGGCGCTGGAATGGGCCCGCAAGGCGGCGGAACAGGGCGATCCCGACGGCCAGGAGTTCGTGGGCGAGTTCTACGAGAAGGGCTACGGCGTGGTGGACGCGGACCTCGCCCAGGCGGCCGAGTGGTATGAAAAGGCCGCCGCTCAGGGCCAGACAGAGGCGGCGTACCGGCTGGGCATGCTCTACGAGTACGGCAGCGGCGTGGAGCAGGACGAGGCCCGGGCCGATGCGCTTTACGAGCAGGCCTATGAGAACATCATGGCGATGGGCGACGAGATGAGCACCACGGATATGTGGATACTGGGAGTGTTTTACGGGACCGGCCGGTGCGTGGAGGAGGACCCTGCCAGGGCCGTGGAGCTGTATACCGCCTCCGTGGAGGGGGGCAATAAGGTCGCGCCGTTCCTGCTGGGGTATATGTACCTCGAGGGCGAGGACGTGGAGAAGGACGAGGAGAAGGCGCTGGAGCTGTTCGCCACCGGCGCAGAGCGGAAGGACCCGGACGCCATGGCCGCGCTGGGGTATATGTACGCCACCGGCACCGGCACGGAGCTGGACTACGACCTGGCCCGCCAGTGTTTTGAGCAGGCGGCCGATATGGGCAGCGCCACCGCCATAGCGAATCTGGGAGAGATGTACGAGAAGGGCGAGGGCGTGGACGCGGATATGGACGCGGCCATAGAGCTCTATGAAAAGGCGGCCGCCCTGGGCGAAGAGCGTGCACAGGCATGGCTGGACGCCCATGAGGAAGACAGCGGCCAGTGAGCGCATGCGTTTGACCGGGCTGAAAATGGCCAAGACTGTTCGTATCTGCTGACGAAGAACGGTGGGCGTTTTCCCGGCCGCCTTCAGAAAATACTATAACGCCGCACAGATCATAAAAGCACGGTCTCTTTGATAGAAACCGTGCTTTTGCTCTTTACGGGACACGCGGTCCGGGGGCCGCGCGGCGGAAATGACCGGTCCTGCCGCCTCACCGACGGGGGCGTATCCGGCCGCCGGACACGGCCTTGGCCAGCCAGGCGTTCAGTCCCACGCCCAGCCCCAGCGCGCCCAGCAGTGCGCCGGCGCTCAGTCCCGCCAGGGCTCCCACCGCCTTGAGCCACTCCCCGGAGACCTTCTCCCGGGACGTGGTGCCGGCCAGGATAGACGGGGCCATCAGCTCCGCCTGCTCCACGATGCGCTGCCGCTCCTCCGCAGTGTACTTCTCCGGCTCGTCCACCAGCGCGTCCAGCAGGATCTTCAGCATCCCGGTGTCCTCCGGGGACTGGGCCATCTCCGCGTCCAGGACGCTGCGCATGGCGATGTACTGGGTCTTGGTCAGCCGGTTCCGGCCGTTCTCCAGGTTGTTGATGGTCTGGCGCGTCACGCCGATGCGCTCGCCGAATTCCTCCGCCGTCCAGCCCACGGTCCGGCGTATGAGCAGCAGATGGGCCTGCATGCGTCCGATCTCTTCCATGGCATCCACCTCCTGGATAAATAATATCCCTTGACAAGAAATTTGTCAAGGGATATTTTCTGTACGCGCCGGCCGTCAGCCCTTCAGGCCGTTCTCCTGGCGCTCCATGTTCTCCACCACCACGTCGTAGATGTCCCCCAGGCTGGCGCAGTACTCCAGCACCTTCCAGGGGATGTTGGTATGGAAGTGGATCTTGATAAGGTCCTCGTCGCCCACGGCCAGCAGGCAGTCGCCGGGGATGTTGGCCATGATGTAGTCGTGGATCTCGTCCTCATCCAGGTCGTGGCCCTCGATGAGCAGCTGCGTATCAAAGCGGTATTCCAGCATGTATGATTCTCCCTAAAATATGTGATGGTCGTGGTCATGCCCCGCAGACGGGGGCGCGGATGGTACAAGCATTCTACCATATATGCGCGGGAATGTCAAAAAATGCGGATGGGGGCATATGTTTGTTATTACTAACATTTTGCAGGAAATCGACATGCCGGAACTGGGCAGAACGCCGAATCGGTAAGGAGTGACAAACTTTTGTCTTGACATTTGGTTAGGGGCGGCTTACAATAGCACTGCTGTTAGCGAGAGCTAATAATTATTAGTTTTCATAGACTAATAAGAATGGACGGAGGTCTTGCGGATGCTACTCACCATGCTGCAAAAGGGACAGAGCAGTCTCATCACCCACATCGGCGGCAAGCCGGAGACGCGGCAGTTCCTGGAGGGACTGGGCTTTGTGACGGGCAGCCCCGTGACGGTGGTCAACGACATCGGGGGCAACCTGATCGTCAGCGTTCGGGACACCCGGGTGGCCATCAGCGAGGAGATGGCCCGGAAGATCTTTGTCTGAGGACGGAAAGGAGAGAGGGACATGACATTGAGACAGGCCAGGGTGGGCCAGACGGTGAAGGTGGTGCGCCTGGAGGGCACCGGCGCGGTGAAGCGCCGCATCATGGACATGGGCATCACCAAGGGCGAGGATATCTATGTGCGCAAGGTAGCGCCCCTGGGGGACCCCATCGAGATCACCATCCGGGGCTACGAGCTGAGTCTGCGCAAGGCGGACAGCGAAATGATCGTTGTGGAATGAGAGGCGTGTGAAATGGCGGAAAAGAATATCACGATAGCCCTTGCGGGCAACCCCAACTGCGGCAAGACCACCCTGTTCAACGCCCTGACCGGGGCCAATCAGTATGTGGGCAACTGGCCGGGCGTGACGGTGGAGAAGAAGGAGGGCAAGCTGCGGGACCACAAAGATGTGACGGTCACGGACCTGCCCGGCATCTACTCCCTGTCCCCCTACACCCTGGAGGAAGTGGTGGCCCGCAACTACCTGGTCCAGGAGCGGCCGGACGCCATATTGAACATCGTGGACGGCACCAACCTGGAGCGGAACCTGTACCTGACCACCCAGCTGGTGGAGCTGGGCATCCCGGTGCTGGTGGCCATCAACATGATGGACGTGGTGCGCAAGAGCGGCGATAAAATAGACGTGAAGAAGCTGGCAAAAGCCCTGGACTGCCAGGTGATGGAGATCTCGGCCCTGAAGGGCGACGGGGTGAAGGCCGCTGCGGAGGCCGCCATCGCCCTGGCCCGGAGCGGCCGGAAAACGGAGCCCCAGCACCGGTTCGCCGGGTGCGTGGAGCACGCCCTGGCCCATATCGAGGAGGTGGCGGTGCACGAAAAGCCGGCCGAGCAGCAGCGCTGGTACGCCATCAAGCTGTTCGAGCGGGACGAAAAGGTGGCCGAGCAGCTGGGCCTTTCCAAGGACGCGCTGGCCCACCTGGAGCAGGACATTCTCGACTGCGAGCGGGAGATGGACGACGACGCGGAGAGCATCATCACCGCCCAGCGCTACGACTACATAACCGCCGTGATGAAGGACTGCCACGTCCGCGCCGGCGGCCGGGAGAAGATGTCCGCCTCCGACAGGATCGACCGGGTGGTCACCAACCGCTGGCTGGCCCTGCCCATTTTTGCCTGCGTGATGCTTCTCATCTACTCCATCGCCATGGGCGGCTGGAGCTTCTCCATCGGCACCATGGGCACCGACTGGGCCAACGACGGCCTGTTCGGGGACGGCTGGTTCGTGCCCTTCACGGCGGACAAGGACGCCTGGGAGGAGGACGCCGGTGCCTTTGAGGAGGCCAGCGCCGTCATCGAGGCCTACGAGGCCGGGGACGAGGAGGTCTATTTTTACGACGACGAGACCGGCCAGACCGAGACCGTGGAGCTGACCGAGGCGCTCTATGACGAGGCGCTGACCGTGCCCGAGCCCGACCCGTCCGACTACGGCGTGTGGGTGCCCGGCATCCCGGTGCTGGCGGAAAAGCTTCTCTCCGCCCTGGGCTGCGGCGAGGTGGTCACCAGCCTGGTGCTGGACGGCATCGTGGGCGGCGTGGGCGCCGTGCTGGGCTTCGTGCCCCAGATGCTGGTGCTGTTTTTGCTGCTGGCCATCCTGGAGGACGTGGGCTACATGGCCCGTGTGGCCTTCATCATGGACCGCATCTTCCGCCGGTTCGGCCTTAGCGGCAAGAGCTTCATCCCCATGCTGGTGGCCACCGGCTGCGGCGTGCCGGGCATCATGGCCAGCCGTACCATTGAGCAGGACCGGGACCGGAAGATGACCATCATGACCACCGGCTTTATCCCCTGCGGGGCGAAAATGCCCATCATCGCCCTGTTCGCTGGGGCGCTGTTCGGCGGCTCCTCCCTGGTGGCCACCTCCGCGTTCTTCATCGGCATCGCCGCCGTGGTCATCAGCGGCATCATCCTCAAGAAGTGCAAGGCCTTCGCCGGCGAGCCCGCCCCCTTCGTCATGGAGCTGCCCGCCTACCACGCCCCCCAGGCGAAAAACGTGCTGCGGGCCATGTGGGAGCGGGGCTGGAGCTTCATAAAGCGCGCCGGCACCATCATTCTTCTCAGCTCCATCGTGCTCTGGTTCCTGCAGGGCTTCGGCGTGGAGAACGGCCGCTTCGGCATGGTGGAGGACAACAACGCCTCCCTGCTGGCGGCCATCGGCGGGGCCATCGCCTTTATCTTCGCCCCCCTGGGCTTCGGCAATTGGCAGGCCACCGTGGCCACCATCACCGGCCTCATCGCCAAGGAGGAGGTGGTCAGCACCCTGGGCGTGCTGTATCCGGGCAACCTGACCATGGAGATCGGCACGGCCTACACCGCCGTCACCGCCTACTCCTTCATGATATTCAACCTGCTGTGCGCGCCCTGCTTCGCTGCCATCGGCGCCATCCGCCGGGAGATGAACAACGGCAAGTGGACCTGGGCGGCCATCGGCTGGATGTGCGGGTTCGCCTACGCGGTGAGCCTCATCGTCTACCAGGCCGGGCAGCTGTTCACCGGCGCAGGCTTTGGTATCGGCACTGTGGCGGCGGCCCTGGTGCTGGCGGGGATGCTGTGGCTGCTGCTGCGGCCGGCGCCGGACCTGGAGCACACGGCGGCCCGGAACGTACGCAGCGTGTCCGCGAAGGCTTGAGGCCATGGGACGCTTCCTGGCCCTTTACGGCGGCGACATCCTGGTCAGTGCCTGTATCCTGGCGGGCGTCATCAGCGTGATACGCTCCATGCGCCGGGACAAAAAGGCGGGGAAAGGCGGCTGCAGCGGCGACTGCGCCCACTGCGGCCACGCCTGCCGTCCACAAAAATAAGCGCATCACCTTTTCAGATATACCTCCTACATGTACAGCAAAAGAAGCGACCGCAAGGCCGCTTCTTTTGTTATGGCGGGCATAAAAATTTGCCGGGAGCCCCCAAAGGGGTAGACAAGCGGGGGGGTTGTGTTAAAGTATGAGATATACTAATGTATAACTATGTTTATAACCACTAACCACGCGCAGCATTTGGAAGGAGGTCCCAAACCAAATGAAAAAGACGAGAAAACGTATCCTGGCCGCCGTCATGACCCTGTGCCTGCTGACGGCCCTGCTGCCGGTATCGGCATTTGCGGCGGCTGCGGTCGACATTTCTGCGGTAGGCACCCTGAAAGTCGGTGAGGATGCCAGCGAGATCAAGATCACTGCAACGGGTGAAGGTCAATTTGTTGATGACCCTAAGGGACAAATCTCTTTTTCTGCGCCATATGATACCGATTTGAAAATAGACTCGGTGGTCGTGTCCCAAACGTCCACTTCAAAGGATACTGCTACGCTAACTGTGAGCGGCAAGCCGTCCCAGTCTGGAACGCTGACGATTACTGTGAATAAAGCAGCCTTTGAAGCGGAGCATCAGCCATCAGGAGAAACTGTCACAGCAACGGTCAGTGTTACCGCTATGGAAACCTTCAACGTGACAGGAGGACCCATCACAGCAGGCAAGGACACTACTATCACCTTGACCGCTGGTGGCAACGGGCACTTTAAGCAGACCGGGGAGAAAACGGGCTTTGGTATCATCGGGATTGATGGCGTGGAATTGAGTTCTGTCAGTGTGACGGAAAGTGATACGACCGCTACTCTGACTTTGAACGGCGCACCCAGCAAGGCGGGCCAGCTCACTGTTACGATGGAGCCGACAGTGTTCAAATATCAGCCGTCAGCGCAGGTCCAAGCAACGGTCACGGTCAACGCTCCCAGTGTAAGTTTGTCCGCTGAGCCGACCGAAATCACAGCTGGCGAGAACGTCTCTACCATTAAGCTCACAGCTGAGGGCGATGCGAACTTCCAGAGCACAGATACCGCGAAATACACCATTGAGGCTGTTACCGGGCTGATGGTCGAGAGCGTTGCTGTGGACGGCAAGACCGCCACCCTGACGATGAAAGGCGCTGCCAATGCCGCCGGCACGCTGAAGATAAAGGTCGCCAAGGACGCCTTCACGCCCGAGGCTGCCGCAGAAGCCACGGCGAGCGTCACCGTCAAAGCGCCCACCATCACCCTCAGCGCAGCGCCGACTGAGCTCACAGTGGGCGAGAATAAGGATATAACGCTCACCGCGCAGGGAGGGAAGTTCAAAGCTGTCTCTGGCCAAACGGGCTTCTCCATCGAGGGCGGCACCGGCGCGGTTCTGGAGAGCGTCACCGCGACTGAGGGCAGCACGACCGCCACGGTCAAGCTGAGCACCGCTCCCACCACGGCGGGCCAGCTGACCATCAAGGCGGAAGCCTCCGCCTTCCAGGTGCAGCCTGGCGGGCCGGTCAGCGCAAATGTCACCGTCAACGATAAGCCCGCGCCAAGCGTCACCCTGCAGGCGGCCCCGGCCCAGATAACGGCGGGCGAGAGCGTCTCTACCATCAAGCTCACTGTGACGGGCGACGCGGAATTCCAGAGCAATGATGCCACGAAATATACCCCTGGTGGGGTTGAGGGGCTGACGGTCAAGAGCGTTGCCGTGGACGGCAAGACCGCCACCCTGACGATGGAAGGCGCGGCCAAGAGCGCCGGCACGCTGACGATAACGGTCACCAAGGACGCCTTCACGCCTGCGGCCGCCGGGGATGCCACGGCGAGCATCACCGTAGCCGCGCCCACCGTCGAGCTGTCCGGCACCACCACCCTGGAGGTGGGGACCGATGGCGGCGACATCGTCCTGACCGCCGCCGGCGCGAAGTTTGCCTCCCCCGCTGCCGCTGAGAAATTCACCCTGTCTGACAAGGACCTGACCGTTTCCAAGGTCGAGGCGGGCGATGATACCGCCACCCTGACCATCACCGGCACGCCCGCCAAGGCCGGCGACGTGACCGTCACGGTCGCCAAGGACGCCTTTGAGCCGGCTGCTGCCGATGACGTCACGACTACCGTCGCCGTCAAGGGCAAGGGCGACGGCACGCTGGACACGGAGACCCAGGTCGAGGGCGGCGCTCCCACGGCCAGCTTCGCCACGCCCGTCAAGGACCTGGCTGCCGCAGTCCTCACGGAAGAGGAACAGCGCCAGCTGGAGCTGGGCGAGGAGATCACCATCACCCTGGAGGAGAAGGTCGCCGAGGGGGTCACCGACCCCGAGAAGCAGGCTGTCCAGACCGCCGCGTCGGGCTATACCGTGGGCGAATATCTGGACCTGACTCTGTACAAGACCGTCGGCAGCGCGCCGAAGGAGCAGGTGGAGACCACCAACGAGCCCATCAGCGTCACCGTGGCGGTGCCCAAGGACCTGCAGGCCGCCGGGCGGGAGTACGCCGTGGTGCGCCTGCACGATGGCAGGGCCACGCTGCTAAAGGATAAGGACAGCGAGCAGAACACCGTCACCTTCGAGACGGACCAGTTCTCCGTTTTCGCCATCGTCTACCGGGCGGCGTCCGCCACTTCCACGACCCCCGCCAGCAGCGTCCCCGCTACCGGGGATGACACCAGCCTCGCGCCTTGGGTGATGCTGATGGCCGGCTGCCTGCTGGGTCTGGCGCTGACGCTGGACAGAAAGAGAAAGTCCGCCCGCTGATGATAAATGTAACATAGCTGAAGAGCCGCTGCATCCCGCAGCGGCCCTTCTTTTTTGTGCGGCGTCACTGCCGCTCGGACAGGTACAGGCTCACCCGGTTTTGGATGGCCGAGGCGGCGTCCTCCGCGCCGGCCTGGCCGGCGAAATAGGGCGCAGTCTCCTCCCGGAGGATGGCGGCGACGTACATGTCCCGGTGAAAGACCCCGCCTGCAGCGGAGAAGGCCGCATCCGCCGCCTGGTCCAGCTGGGCCAGCTCCTCCGCCGACAGCCCCTCCGGCGCGGGCGCATCCGCCCCGGCGTCCTTTGCCAGAAAATGTCCCAGCCACATGCCGTTGGGCTCGGTCAACAGCGTGCGCAGGAAGGCCCATGCCCCGTCCTTGTGCTCCGACTGTGCCAAAATGCCGAAGTCCATCAGGGGGCTGAGCAGATACCGCTCCCCCTCCCGGCCGGGCAGGCCGCGCAGCGCCGGGACCTGGCCGGCCAGCCCCAGCTCCCCGGCGTTCTGCGCCAGGGCCGCCCCGCCGAACACGCTGCGCACCAGCAGGGCCGCGCCGCCGCTCTCCGCCGGCTGCTCGGCGCCCTTTGCCAGGGCCAGCAGGGCCAGAAATTCGTCATTTTCAAAGTCGCAGACGCCCTTTTCCCAGTCCACGAAGGGAGAGCCGTCCCCGCACACGCCGGCCTCCAGCAGCCCGGAGCCGCCCTCGCCGGCGAAGGCGTCCTGGTCGAAGCGCTCCAGCAGGGCGGACCAGGCGAGCTCCACACCGTCCAGCGCGCCGGGGGCCGCGATGAGCGTGCGCAGCTGCGCCACCGGCGCCAGCTCGTACAGCGCCCCCTCCGTCTCCAGCGCCGCCAGCAGCGTCCCGTCCAGGTCCTCCCGGCCGATGTCCGGGTCCGCGTCGATGTAGGGATACAGGTCCTCCAGCAGCCCATCCTTTATATATTGGTACACCGGCGCGGCGTCCAGGGCCAGGATGTCCGGTCCCTCCCCGGATGCGATGTCCAGCCCCAGCTGGGCCAGCCCGGCGGTGTCGTAATAGTCGAGATAGGCACCCGTTTGCTCGTCGTAGGAGTAGTCTTTGAGCACCACCCGGTATGCATCCTGGCTGTTGTTGAAGGCCGTCACCGCCGGGGTGAGCATCCCCGCGCCGAACACGGCCAGGGTGACCGTCTCCGGCCCGCTGCCCGCCTCGCCGGGCCGGGCCATGTAGAGGGCGGGGCTGTACTGGTCCTTCAGCAAAAACGCCCCGTCTGCCAGGGGAAAGGCGGCTGAGAGCATGGTCACGTTGGCCGCAGCCAGGTCCAGCAGGGGCGTGAAGGCGGCGGTGTCCGGCGCAAGGCCGCACAGCGTGCCGTCCACCTCCGCCAGCAGGCCGTGCCCCTGGCCGCCGCTGTAAAGGCCCACGTCCTGGGAGTCGAAGGCGAGGACACGCTCCCAGCGCTGGCCGTCCAGGTCCAAGGTCAGCAGATAGGCCCCGTCCGGCTGCTGGTCCAGGGCGCAGACCGTCCCGTCTGCCGCCAGAGCCAGGTCGTACACCTGTCCCGGCAGCCGCGCAAGCTCGTTGCCGTCCCAGTCCAGGACCAGCAGCTCCGCGCTGGCGGAGATATAAAGCCGCCGGGCCTCCCCGTCCGAGCACATGTCGGCGGAGGCGCTGGCTGTGGGCAGATCGAAGGCGGCCAGCACCTGGCCCTGCTCCGGGTCCAGGCGGCACACGGCGCTGGTGGGCTGGGCTCCGTTCGTGGGCTGAAGGACGGTCATCAGCCAGAGCGTGCCGTCCCCGGCGGGGGCCATGGCCGCCACCGCGCCCTCGTCCACCGCCAGGTCCACAGAGCCGGTCACCGTGCCGCCGCTGTCCAGCGAATACAGGGCGGCGCCGGCGCACAGGTAGACGGTATCCCCTTCAGCGGCTGCGGCGGTGGGCTCCGTCACGCCCTCCGGCAGGGTCATGGGCGCGGAGATATAGGTCTGCTCCGGCGCGGCCAGAGCGGACGTGTCCGCCGTGGGAACGGCGGCGGCCTTGCCGGCAGGGCTGCCGCCGCAGGCGGCCAGGCCCAGGCACATCGCCCCGGCCAGCAGGATGGATAGTATCTTTTTCATAGCGGTGCTCTCCTTTCAGCTGTGCTCGGCCAGGTACAGGCTCACCCGGCTCTGGATGTCGGCGGCGGCCTCTCCGGCGGTGGTCTGGCCGCTGAAATATGGCTCCGCCAGCTGGGAAACGATGGCGATCACGTCCGAGGCGTCGGAGACGTACCGGTCCACATACATGGGCCCGTCCAGCAGGGCAAAGAGCTTTTCCATGGCCTCGTCGGAGGGGACGGCCTGGCCGGAGACGGCGGGAGTATCCTCCGCCCGGCGCTCCAGGGCGGCGCGCTGTACCGGCAGCCCCTCCACGGCCGCCGCGTCCTGGGCCTCGTCCAGCAGGAGCGTGCGCAGAAATCGCCAGCAGCCGTCCGGGTGCGCCGTGGCGCTGACGATGGCCAGCTCTCCCCGGGGACAGAAGGCGCTCCGGCCGCCGTCGGCGGTGGGCTCCCCCACCGGGACCAGGCTCGCCTGGAAGCGCTGAGCGTATCGGGCCGGATCGGCCCCGCCGCCCGGCTCCAGCAGCAGAGGACCGGCCTGCCCCAGAGCGTCCGCCGTGGGCGCGCTGGCCACAGCCTCCAGCAGGGAAATAAACTCCGGGCTGTCAAAGCGGCAGACGGCTCCGTCCCAGTCCACGAACTGCCCCAGCTCCGCCCCCAGCAGCTGCTCAAGACGCTGGAGCCTGGACGCGGCGCCGGGCACGACGGCGAACAGCGGCTCGTCTCCCTGGGCCAGGGCGATGAACTTTTCCGGGGTGTACTCCTCCGCCGTCACCACCGCCGGGTCGGCCCACTGGGTGAAAACGGTGAAGCGCCAGACGACGCTCAGCACACGCCCGTCCACGGTGACCGCGTCCCACATGGAGTTTACATAATCTTCTATGCGGATGTCCGCATCCCCGTCGATGTGCTCCGTCAGGTCCAGCAGAAGCCCCTGCCGGCGCAGAGCGTCGTAGGGCAGCATGTCCAGGCACACCATGTCCGGCAGCTGGCCGGCGGTCAGCTCGGTGAGGAATTGGTCCAGCCCGCCGCTGCCGTAGTCCTTTATCTCCACGCGGAAGGCGCTGCTCTCCCGGTTGAAGGCCGCGACGGCCTGGCGCAGATACCAGCCCGGCTCGATGGCGGCCAGGGTCAGCACGGTGCGCTCGTCCCGCTCCCGTACCGGGACCAGCCGGACGGCGCCGCCCTCGTTCAGGGCGGCCCACAGGGTCCCGTCCCGCAAAAACACCGCCTCCGGGGCCAGCAGGCCCATGTCCACCCAGTTGAAGCGCCGCTCCAACGTGCCCGCTGCCATGTCATAGGCCAGCACGTCCCCCTCCGGCCCGTCGTGGAGCCAGATGGCGTTTTCATCGGCGCACAGCACGTCGGGCGCGCTCAGGCCCTGGGAGAGCTGGACATCGCCGTTTACCGGCAGCTCTGTCACCGCGCCGGTGTCCGTGTCGATGCGCATCAGGCTGCCGCCCAGGGGCTGGCCGGTGGGGTCGCACTTGGCAAAGCCGGCCGCCGCCGACCCGTCCGGCAGGCGGATGAGGCTGGAAAACTGCCCTGGCTGGTCCACCGGCCGGGCCCAGAGCGGCACGCCGTCCGGCCCTACCCTCGTCACGGAGCAGGAAAGCTCCCCCGCCCGCATGCAGCACAAAAGCCCGCCGTCGGCCATGGGCACGGCGCACAGCAGCGACGCGTCCCCGCCGCTGGTGACGGCGTACAGGTCCGTCTGGGCCAGCACGGTCCCGTCCCGGTCCGCCCGGACCAGGGCCTGACCCGCCTGGTCGTCGCTGAGCACCCACACAGAGCCCTCCCCGCCGGGCCACGCCGCCCGGATGTCCCGCTCCCGCCGGGCGTATACCGGCTCCAGCGCGCCGGCGTCCGGGTCCAGGGCGTATACCTTGTCCGCCGCCGCGCCGGCGGCCGTGGCGGCGGTGACCCACACAGTCCCGTCCCCCGCCCACAGGGAGAACGCCTGCTCTCCCTCCGGCATGGCTGCGGCAAGTTCCCCGGCCTGCGCCCGGCCGGGGACCGGAGCGCAGCACAAAAGCAGCGCGGCGGCCAGAAGCGCGGAAAGCAGCTTTTTCATGGTCCGGACCCCTTTCTTCGTTCTCTGCGTCCAGCATAGCACAGTTTTTCAAAACCGATTCTTAAGAATTTCTTAAGTTAGTTTTTTAACGAGCCCGGGCGGGAAGAAATTAATGGAAGTTTAATAATCAAATACTTTTCCTTTTGGCATGCGTGTGATACAATGAAACCGCTATGAGTGAGTATAACTACAACTATAACGGCGGGCCCTCTCCCGGACCGGGACCGGGCTCCCCCGGACCCCGTCCGCCCCGCCGGGACACGGACTGGGGCGGCGTCAGCTGGGTGCTGGGGCTCATCCTGACTGTGGCGGTGGGGCCGCTGGGGCTCATCCTGACCTTCGCCCACGCTGCGGGCCATGACATCCTGGGCGATCTTTTGCAGGGCCTGTTCGGCAGCCGCCAGCGCTCCGGCGCGGGGGCGTCCGCCGGCGCGGCCAAAAAGACCCGGACAGCCCCGAAAAAACAGGCGGCCGCCCAGCCGGAGGGCCGCTTTGCCGGCGTGCGCCATGCCGACGCCGGCTCCAGGGCCAAGGCCGTGTTCGGCTGGATCCTGACGGTGTTCGGCCTGCTGGCCGTCATCGGCGCTATATCCGCCGGCGAGAGCCTGTGGGGCGTGCTGAGCATGCTGTGCATCGCCCTGGGCGGCGGCTCGCTGGTGCTCTCCGGCGTGATGGGCCGGCGTAAGGAGGCCAAGTTCCGCCAGTGCTTCGCCGTCAGCGGCGACAAGGGCGTGGTGGACCTGAAAAAGCTGGCCAAGACCCTGGGCGTGAAGCAGGAGGAGGCGGACAAGCTCTACTCCGAGATGGTGGACCGGGGCTATTACGGCGAGAAGGCGTACATCGACCACGAGCGGTGCCTGCTGGTGATAGACGTGGAGGACATGCGGGACGTGTACCGCCGGGAGGACGAGGCGAAAAAGACCGCCCAGGCCACCGAGGCCGAGGAGCGCATGACCGAGTACGAGCGGTACGTGGAGCGCATCCGCCAGGCGGACGAGGACATCGAGGACGAGGCCATGAGCGAGAAGATACGCCGGATGCAGAACCTGACCGCGTCCATCTTCGCCGAGGTCCAGGCCCACCCGGAGAAGCGTCCGCTGATCGACCGGTTCATGACCTACTATCTGCCCACCACCCTCAAGCTGCTGGACTCCTACGCCCGCATCGAGGAGCAGGGGGTCACCGGGGAGAACATGGCCAAGGCCAAGGCGGACATAGAGCGCATCGCCGACACCCTGGTGGAGGGCTACGAAAAGCAGCTGGACCGGCTCTACCGGGCCGAGGCCATAGACATCGCCGGTGACGTGAGCGTCATCGAGAACATGCTCAAACGGGACGGCCTGACAGGCCAGAGCGACTTTGGCGGCACGACCGCAGGAGGACATTGACATGGAGAACTATTACGAAAAGCTCATCCGCTGCCGGGACGCTGTCCGGGCAAAGACCGACTTCCAGCCCCGCATCGGCCTTATACTGGGCTCCGGCCTGGGCCCCGTGGCCGAGACCATGGAGGTGGCCGCCTCCGTGGACTACAAGGACATCCCCGGCTTCCCCGTGTCCACCGTGCCCGGCCACGCCGGCCGGTATCTGTTCGGCTACATCGGCGGGGTGCCGGTGGTGTGCATGCAGGGCCGGGTGCACTACTACGAGGGCTTCGACGTGCACGACGTGGTGCTGCCCACCCGTGTGATGGGCCTTCTGGGCATCAAGACCCTGTTTCTCACCAACGCCGCCGGCGGGCTGGACCCGGATATGGAGACCCCCTCGCTGATGGTCATCCGGGACCACATGATGTTCGGCTTCCCCAACCCGCTGATCGGCCCCAACCTGGACCAGCTGGGCCCCCGGTTCCCGGACATGAGCGCCGTTTACGACCCGGCGCTGCGCCAGGTCCTGCATGACACGGCGGCCAAGCTGGGCCAGAAGCTGGCCGAGGGCGTGTACATCCAGCTGACCGGCCCCAGCTTCGAGACCCCCTTCGAGGTGCGCTACTACGGCTCCATCGGCGGCAGCGCCGTGGGCATGTCCACCGCCTGCGAGGCCGTGGCCGCTCGGCACATGGGCCTGCGGGTGTGCGGCGTCAGCTGCATCACCAACAAGGGCGCCGGCCTTTCCGCCGCGCCGCTGAACCATGAGGAGGTCATCGCCGCCGGCGACATGATCGCCCAGCGGTTCTCCGCCCTGGTCACCGCCGCCATCCCCGCCATCGACAAGGCATGAGCGGACAAAATGCAAAAAACATCGCGCTCTCGTCTGACGGGAGCGCGGTGCGCATCATTGACCAGACCCTGCTGCCGGGCCAGCTGGAATACATCGAGCTGCGGGACCGGGAGGCCATGTATGAGGCCGTCAAAATGCTCCGGGTCCGGGGCGCGCCGGCCATCGGCATCTTCGCCGCTTACTGCGTGTACGTGCTGGCACAGGGCTACGGCGAGGCCGAATTTTTCTCCCGGCTGGACGCCGACTGCGCCTACCTTATCTCCTGCCGGCCCACGGCGGTGAACCTCAGCCGCCAGGTGAACAGGATGCGCGCGCTGGCCCATGGAATGACCGGCGCGCCCACAGCGGACATCGTCTCTGCCCTGGGCCGGGAGGCCAAGGCCATCCATGAGCAGGACGTCGCCATGTGCCGGGCCATATCGGAGGAGGGGCTTTCCCTGCTCCATCCGGGGGACACGGTGCTGACCCACTGCAACGCCGGGCCCCTGGCCACTTCCGAGTACGGCACCGGCCTGGGGCCGCTGCTGCTGGCGGCGGAGCGGGGCATGGACATAAGAGCCTACGTGGACGAGACCCGGCCCCTGCTGCAGGGGGCGCGGCTCACCGCCTGGGAGCTTCAAAATGCCGGGATAGACTGCACCCTCATCTGCGACAACATGGCCGCCCTGGCCATGGCCCAGGGGCGGATACAGGCGGTGCTGGCCGGGTGCGACCGCATGGCCGCCAACGGCGACGCGGCCAACAAGATCGGCACCTCCGGCGCGGCTATCATCGCCCGTCATTACGGCGTGCCGGTGTACATCCTGCTGCCCTCCAGCACCATCGACCTGGCCTGCCCCACGGGGGCGGACATCCCCATCGAGGAGCGGGACGGAGAGGAGATACGCTCCCTGTGGTACGCCCAGCCCATGGCCCCGGCGGGGATAAGGTGCTGGGACCCGGCCTTCGACGTGACGGACCACAGCCTCATCACCGCCATCGTGACGGAAAAGGGCGTCATATACCCGCCCTACGACGTGAACCTGAAAAAGCTGTTCGGATAAAACAACCGCCGCCCGGCCGGGCGGCGGTACTTATTCAATTCGGCTCGTCTGTAAGACACAGGATGTAGTCCGTGCTCACCCCGTAAAACCGTGCCAGGCCGGCCAGCAGCTCGTCGGTCAGCGGCTGGGCGCCGGTCTCCACATAGCTGTATTTGCGCTGGGTGATGCCCAGGGCGTCCGCCACCTTCTGCTGGGTCAGATCGTGATCCTCCCGCAGGTCCCGCATGCGGTTTTTCATGGCGTCCACCCCCTTATCCGACCGTTCTCTTGCCCTCAACTATAGCCCAGGGTAGTTTGCCCCATTGACTTTTAGATAAATTTTATCTACAATGTGGGCAGACAGAGACAGGGGGCGGGCGGATGCCGGGCTATCGGATGATGTACTATACGCTGTGCGCCGGTGTGTCGGCCGTGCTGGACGATATGCAGGAACGAGGGGAGTTCCCCGGCGTCTATTATCGGCTGGAAGCGCTGTTTCAGGAAGCGGAGAATATCTATATCGAGACGGCAGATGTCATCCGGCTGGAGGACCGTCTGCCAGCGGACGAACCGAATGAAGGATAGTACCGCCGCCCGGCCGGGCGGCGGTATTTCCCCGTCTTGCGCGTTTCTGCCACAGCGTGTTATAATAAGTAAAACGACGCATAAAGGAGACACGGCATGATACGCTTTTATAACGGCCGGACGCTGGAGCCGGCGGGGGTGACGGAAAATGAGGTCTGGGTGGACGGCGCCGCCATATCCTACGTGGGGCCGGCGCGGCAGGACATGCCCGCCTTCGGCCGCGAGATCGACCTGGGCGGCGACCTTATCATGCCCGGCTTCAAGGACGCCCACACCCACTCGGGCATGACCTTCCTGCGCTCGGCGGCGGACGATCTGCCCCTGCATCAGTGGCTGGAAAAGCAGGTGTTCCCCGCCGAGGCAAAGCTCACGCCGGAGAGCACCGCCGCGTTCGTGAAGCTGGCGTTTCTGGAGTACCTGGCCAACGGCATCACCGCCTGCTTCGACATGTACTATCACACCGACGAATTTGCCCGCATCGCCCAGAGCTGGGGGTTCCGGGCAGTGCTGTGCGGCAGCTTCACCGCCGGCAACGACTGGAACGAGCTCTACGACTTCTATGAGCGCTACAACCGCGACTTCGGCCCGCTGGTCAGCGCCCAGCTGGGCTTCCACGCCGAGTACACCACCACACGGGAGAAGCTGGAGTTCCTCTCCAAGGTCTGCCACGAGCTGAAGGCGCCGGTGTGGTGCCACAACTCCGAGACGGCCAGCGAGGTGCGCGACTGCATCGCCCGGCACGGCATGACCCCCACCGGCCTGTTCGACAGCCTGGGGCTGTATGACTACGGCGGCGGCGGCTTCCACTGCATCTACATGACCGACGAGGACCTGGACATCTTCGCCCGCCGGGGCCTTACCGCAGTGCTCAACGCCTGCTCCAACGGCAAGCTGGCCAGCGGCTTTTTCCGGCTGCGTGAGGCGATGGAAAAGGGCGTGCATCTGGCGGTGGGCACCGACGGCCCTGCCTCCAACAACGCCCTGGACATGTTCCGGGAGATGTATCTGGTCAACATCATGGCCAAGCTGCGCCAGTCCGACGCGGCCGCCGGCGACCCGGCCCTCATCCTGGACGCGGCGGTGTCCGGCGGGGCGCGGGCCATGGGCCTTGCCGACTGCGACGCCATCGCCCCCGGCAAGCAGGCGGACATCGTGCGCATCGACATGCACCGGCCCAACATGCGCCCGGTGCACAACGTGGTGAAGAACCTGGTCTATTCCGGCGACCCGGCCAACGTGCGCATGACCATGATCGCCGGCAAGGTGCTTTATGAGGACGGGCAGTTCTTCGTGGGTGAGGACGCGGAGCGGGTGTTCCGCGACGCGGAGAAGTACGCCTGGGCCATCGTGAACGGCTGAGGATGAGACGCGTTATTTCGGGGAAAAACGGCCGCCGGCTGGCGGCGTATATCCTGGCCCTGGCCCTGACGCTGGCCCTGGCGGCCCCCGCCGCCGCGTCGGCGGAGAGCCTGCCCGGCCGGGGCGCGGCCTGGGCGGACATGGAGTACGTCCACTACGACCCGGCGGCGTTCTACGACCAGGTGGACCGGCTGACGGAGCTGGCGTCGGGAGAGGACGCCCAGGCCGTGACGGACCTGTTCGAGCGGCTGTACGACGAGGTGCTGCTGATGTGGACCTACGGCTCCATCGCCAGCGTGCGCTACAGCGCCGACGTGACGGACGCCTATTGGGCCCGGGAGGACCAGTACGCCGAGCGGGTGGGCAACGAGGCCGCCGACGCGCTGTGCACCGCCTGCAACGCGGTGATGAACGGGCCCTGCGCCGACGCCTTCCGGGCGCGCGTGGGGGAAAAGGCGGCGCAGTACTACGCCGCGTATGTCCCCGCCACGGCGCGTGAGCGGGAGCTGGCCGACCGGGAGGCGGAGCTGACCGCCCGGTACTACGAGATCACCGACGGCGACGACGGCGTGACTTACGACTACGGCGGCCAGGCGTGGACCGAGGAGATGCTCTACGGCGAGCAGGGCGAGGCGCTCTACGACCGGGACCAGGGCGGCTACTGGCAGGTCAGCGACGGGCTGGACCTGGCGCTGAACGCCAAGCTGGGACCCATCTTCCTGGAGCTGGTGCAGATACGCGCGGAGCTGGCCGGGATATGGGGCTACGACAGCTACTCCGACGCCGCCTATGAGCGGGTATACGGCCGGGACTACGGTCCCGACGAGGCCCAGCTGCTGTGCGACGCGGTGAAGAGCTTTTCCGGGGCCTATTTCGACGGGCTGTATTCCAGCGATCTGTGGTACATGGCCGGCCAGGTGTCCCCGGTGCTGAGCCAGACCAGGCAGGTGGCCATGCTGGGCCGCTACGCGGGCAGGATAGACCCCTCCCTGCGCCAGGCCTGGCAGTTCATGACCCGGCTGGGGCTGTATGAGCTGACGGACGAGCCCAGCTCCATGGACAGCGGCTACACCACCAGCCTGTACGCCTATGACAGCCCCTTCATCTACAACCGGCTGTACGGCAACTGCTACGATCTGACCGACCTGGCCCACGAGTTCGGCCACTTTGCCGACGAGTATCTGCACCCGCCGGAGGACCCCGTGGTGTCGGCGGGCAGCTACGACCTGTTCGAGATACACTCCACCGGGCTGGAGGCGCTGCTGACCGGGTTTTACGACGAGATATACACCGACGGCGCCGGCGTCGCCAAATTCATCGTGCTGGGGAGCCTGCTGGAATCGGTGGTCAACGGCTGCATCCACGACGAGTTCCAGCGCCGGGTGTACGCCCGGCCGGATATGACCCTGGACCAGGTCAACGCCCTGTATATCCAGGTGTGCGGCGAGTACGGCATGGACGCGGACCAGGCGGCGTACGGCTGGCAGTACATCGCCCACAACTTCACAAGCCCGCTGTATTACATCAGCTACGCGGTGTCGGCCCTGGCGAGCCTGCAGATATGGGACACGGCCCAGACCAGCTTCGACGACGCGGCCCGGATGTACATGGCCGTGCTGGAACAGAGCGCCTACGGCGACGGGTATCTGGCCGTGCTGGAGCAGAGCGGCATGCGCACCTTCACCCAGCCGGGCGCCGTGGCGGACATCTGCCGGCCGGTGCTGGACTATATGGCCCGTCTGGAGGACGAACAGATGGGATAAATTCCCTTTTTGGGCCGTTCAAACGGCTCAAAAAGGGAATTTTTATGAAAAAAACGGTCGTTTTATGAAAAAAACCATATTTTTTATGAATTTAGTATAGTCAGACGGGGTGATTTGGTGCTATAATGCAAGGTGCTCAATTTTAAATGGAACACTACGCATTCAGACTATGAGTCTTCGCGCCGGGCTCGGCGGGCCCGGACGGCAATACAGGAGGAGACGCACATGATGAAGAAAGCGACCGCGAAAGCAAGACTGCTGCTGCCGCTGCTGCTGGCGGCGGCGGTGGTGTTGTCATGCGTCCCCGTCGTACCGGCGGCGGCCGCCGCGCAGTCCTCGGCGGCCTCGGACGTGACCCAGCTGACCCGGTCCACGGGCAAGGTGCAGCTGGTCAACAGCTACGGCCGGGAGCTGGCTGTCCGGGATGAGATGCGCCTTTACAACGGCACCCAGATACTGACCGGGGCGGACGGCTACGCCTGGCTGTCCATGGACAGCGCCAAGTCCGTGAAGCTGAACGCGTCCAGCGCGGTCGAGCTGCGCCGGGCCGGCCTGCGGCAGGAGGTGCTGCTGGAAGCCGGTGAGCTCTACTTCAGCGCGGCGGAGCCTCCCGCCGAGGCGCAGACCCTGTGCCTGCGCACAGCGGCGGTGGCGGCATACCTTGACAACGCCTCCGGCTACGCCGAGCAGATCGACCGCTGGAACACCCGCATCTCCGTGCTGGACGGCGAGGTGACGTATACCGCCGCCGACCCGGTGACCGGCCAGCGGGTGAACGGCACGGTGGAGGCCGGCCAGACGGTCCAGCTGACGGTCTGGCCCCAGGACCACACGGGCGACAAGTGCACCGTGAAGCAGCAGCAGATCCTGTTTTATGAGATCGAGGGCTACGTGCTGGAGGAGCTGGCGCAGGACACGCTCCTGTGCGGCCGTATCTATGAGGGCCTGAACGTGGATATACTGCCGCCGCTGGGCCTGCTGGGCAGCCTCGCGCAGACGCTGGACGAGATCAAGATGCGTCCGGCCCAGGTGCGCGATCTGGTCCAGGCCGAGGGCGACACCGACCAGGTGCGGCAGACCATCGACGAGCTGCGGCATCAGCTGGAACAGCTCTGGCAGCAGCTGGACGACGCCGGCCTGGAGTCCCAGACGGCGAAGCAGGGCTTGCAGCATGCCCAGGCGCTGCTGCAGGCGGCCCAGCTGGATGTGGAGAACGACGATCTGGAGGCCGCCGTCCAGCAGCTGGAGGACGGCCGCAAGGCGCTGGAGCAGGCCCTGCAATACGCCGCCGAGACGGCTATGAACGGCTCTCTGGAGATGGCGCAGGAGCGCCTTGTCCAGGACCAGGCCATGGACCGGGAGCTGCAGGCCGTCATCGACGAGCAGCTGGAGGCCCAGGAGAAGAACATCGCCCAGGACCCCGTATGGAAGGAACCCGAGCCCACGGCGACCCCCGCGCCCACCTCTGCCCCCGCCGGCGGCATGGTCGACCTCGGCTCTTATACCCCCGCCCCCACGCCGGTGCCCACGCCCGTGGTGCTGGTCATGGGCGAGTTCACCCTTGACCAGCTGCAGAAGGCGCTCAACTCCGCCCGGGCTGGCGTGATCGTGCGGCCGAACAAGGACCCGGAGAAGAACACCTTGACCGTCCCGGCCGACGAGGCGCTGTATGTCTTCCCGGGCCGCTCCCTCACCTTCGAGGCCACCGAGGATCTGCCCATCGAGATCGTGGTGGAGGGCGCGACGGACGACAAGAGCGCCGGGATGTTCTCCGTGTACGGCACGATGAACGCCCCCAACTGCACCATCACCAACAGCGGCACGATGAGCGTCACCGGCACGCTGGACGCGGACGGCGTGACCAACTACGGCACCCTGACCGTATACGGCAAGGTCACCGGCAGCATCACCCAGGAAGCCGGAAGACTGGGCATCCAGAGCACTGTTCAGAACGGCGAGACGATCACGCCCGACATCGGCGGCGGCATCCTGCTGCACGGCGGGGCGCTGACCATGTCCGCCGGCTGGGTCCATAACGGCATCGAGCAGACCCGCGAGACCGGAGATCCTGACTGCACGGCCAGCATCACCGGCGGCCTCATCACCGGCGGCTACTATTACCACTATGACCTTAATGATGACGCGAAAAGTGGGCTGGAGGGCCAGGCAAAGACTGATGAAAAGAAGTTCAACCTGACCATTGAAGGCAGCGCCACCGTCCAGTATGTGGAGGGGGAAGCGCCCGAGGGCATGGAGCCTCAGGCGGCTCTGGTGGTGGAAAACGACAGCTTTGCCACCAACGCGTCGGTAGCCGTTTCCGGCGGCAGTACCATCGACGGCGGTCCCGGCCCGGCCATCTCCGCAAAGGGGACCTGGAAAAATCCGGCCACCGTGGCCGAGAGCGTCACGGTCAAGGGCGGCGTCCCCGATTTGGTCCAGTCCGAAGTGACGGATAATCCCATCAAAGTCTACGGCGCGTCTGTTACCGAGCACAGCTACCTAGTGACGGAGGAGCTGGAGGAAGGGGTCTATCAGCTCAAGGAGGTCTACGCCGACTTCCAGGATGCCCTGGAAAAAGCCGCGTCCGGCCAGACCGTCATCTTGGAGGAAGAGGAGTTTACCCTTGACAAGGATGTCACCGTGCGTGATGGCGTGACCCTGAAACTGAACGATCATACGCTGGACCTGGGCGACTACACCATCAATCTGATCGGAAAACTGAAGGTCACTGGCGGCGGCACCATCACCGGCAATAAAGCGGTTTTCAAGCTGGCCGGGACCTACGATGCGGAAAAGGATTGGAACGACGTGCTGACCATCGAGGACGGCGTGACGGTCAAGTCCAAGACGAAGGATCTTATCGTCGACAGTGGCAACAAACCTGTTGGCAACCCCGAAGACTATATCGATGGGCCCGATGGCGACAGCTATTACACCCTGACGAAGACCGCCGGCATCGCCCTGACGTCCCTGGAGGACGAGCAGCTGCCGGAGGACCCCGACGCCTCCCAGGAGCCGGAGCCCGCCGAGGAGGCCGAGCCCACGGAGGAGCCGGAGGTCACGGAGGAGCCGGAAGCCACCGAGGAGCCGGAGCAGGAAGACGAGTCCGACGACGAGCCCTCTGAGGAGGCCGAGCCCACCGGGGAGCCGGAGGTCACGGAGGAGCCGGAAGACGAGCCCGCCGACGAGCCCACGGACAGCCCCGAGCCTGTGGACAGTGAGAACCAGGAGGTGGTCGAATGAGCACCCGTAAAAATGCCCTTCTGTGTGCGGCCCTGGCGGTCCTGCTGCTGGCCGGCGCGGCATGGCCCACGGCGGCCCTGGCGGCCCAGGGAGAGCCTGACGTCACCGAGTCGCCCCTGTTCGTAGCCGTGCCTGCGGCCGACGAGGGGACCACCCCGCCGCCGGCGGCCGTCGACCCGGCCGGGCAGATGACCGACGCCGCCGTCACCGAGTCGCCCCAGTTCACCGGGGCCCCGGATGCTGGCGCCGCCGCGCCCGCTGCCGACGCCGCCGTCAGTCCCGCCGCCTCCGACAGCCCCGCTGCCGCCGGCGAGTCGGAGCAGACCGGTACCGCCAGCGCGGTGGACGCCATGTGCGAGCCCTGCGGCATCCTGGCCCTGGACGACGGCTCTCTGCTGGTCACCGACGCCTATAACAAGGTGGTCTGGCAGGTGAAGGACGGCGTCAGCCAGGTATACGCCGGCGCCGAGACCGTGCAGGACCTGTACGGCGAGCCGCTGGGCGGCTATAACGACGCAGAGCGGGACAAGAGCTTCTTCAAGCTGCCCTGGGCCGTCGTCCCGTTCCTGGACGGCTACGCCGTCTCCGACGCGGACAACAACGCGGTGCGGCTCATCCGTGACGACGCCGTCAGCACCGTCAACGCCGGGACCTTGGAGCGGCTGACCACCACTGAGATGGGCGTGGTCTTCCAGCATCCCACCGGCCTGGCCGTGGACGGCGACGGGAACCTGTACGTGGCCGATACCCTGGCCAACGCCATCCGCAAGATAGACACCGAGGGTCAGCTGACCACCGTCACCACCGTGCTCACCGGCCCCACGGGCCTGTGCTGGAAGGACGACACCCTTTACGTGGCCGAGACCGGCGCCAACCGCATCGTGCGCATCGGCGCGGACGGCCGGGTGATGGTCTTGGCCGGCGGCGGGCAGGACGGCATGAACGACGGCCCCTCCGCGCTGGCCAGCTTCTCCTCCCCCCAGGGCATCGCCGTGGACGATGACGGCACGGTCTACGTGGCCGACACCGCCAACAGCGCCATCCGCCGCATCAAGAACGGCGTGGTGGACACGCTGCTGGTCCGGGATATGGGCGAGCTGACCGCCGATGTGCCCGTCTCCCCCACGGGGATGATGATACTGGACGGGAAGCTGTACGTGTGCGACAGCTTCGCCCGCAAGGTGTTCACCATCGACCTGAAGCAGGCGGACGCGCTTGCCGCCGCCGCTGTGCCCACGGCCTCCGCCGTCCCCGCAGCCGCCCCGGCGGCCGCGCCGGAGAGCTCTGCCGAGCCCGCCGAAGCGCCTGCGGCTGTGGCGTCGTCCGACGCCCCTGCCGCGTCCGACGCCCCTGCTGCGTCCGATGTGCCTGCCGCGTCCGACGTGCCCCAGGCTTCAACGGAGCCGGAACCCACCGACGCGCCCGAAGCGTAAAATAAGATGATAAAAGACGCCCCCTCGTCAGAGGGGGCGTCTTTCGCTGTCGGGGTCAGTTCTGCCGCCGGCACAGGCGGTATCCGTAGGGCTCCAGAGGCCGGGCGCATGGGCCGCGCTCGCCGGAGACGAGGTCGGTGTGCTCTCCCTCTATGGCGTCCAGCCAGACGTCCTGGCTCTCGCCGGTGAAGTTGAAAAGGCACACCAGCGTTTCTTCATCCGTCTTCCGCACCAGGGCCAGCACGTGGTCGTTGTGGGCGTCCCATGTGGTCACCCACGCCTCAGGGCCGAAGCAGGGCTCCGAGGCGCGTATGCGCTCCAGCTGCCGCAGCCCGTCCCAGAGCCGCTGCTGCACCGTGCCGGGCTGGGCGCGCCGGGCCGCGTTTTCCCAGCTGAATGCCGTCCGGTGCACGTTGCGGCTGTCCTCGGCCCGGTCAGGGTCGTCGTGGTAATCGTAGCCGTTGAGCTGGCCGATCTCGTCCCCGCTGGACAGCATGGGGAACCCCGCCATGGCCATCATGGCCGCGTGCATGAGAAGGTCCCGCTGTATGCCCAGCTCTATCTGCGCCTGGTCGTTTTCGGCCAGGCCCTTCTCTATCCCGCACAGGCTGGCGGTGGTGCCGCAGGTGCGGGCGTCGCCGGTGGCCGGGTCGTAGTTATACCGCTCGCCTCTGGCCCAGCTGCCGGGGAAGCTGCCCTCGTAGAACTCGTACAGGTACTTTTTGTGCAGCAGAGGGTCCTGGCCGATGCTCTGGCCGAATGCCTCGTTCAGGCCCCAGCCGATGTCGTCGTGGCAGCGCAGATAGTTGACGAACACGCAATGCCGGTCCAGGGAGTGCAGCTCGTCCAGCTGGTGCTTCAGCTGGCGGATGTCCCCGCTGGCCAGGGCGCTCCACTGGGTGCACATGGTGGAGCTGTTGTAGAGGATGTGGCACTCCGGCGCCTGGGCCGTGCCGAAATAGGGGGCCAGCTCCTTCGGGGCCATGACCACCTCCCCCTTGAGTATCACGCCGGGGCAGACGCACTCGGTGACCAGGCGCACCATGCGCATGATGGTGTGCACCTGGGGCAGATTCCGGCAGGTGGTGCCAATCTCCTTCCACAGGTAGGGCGTGGCGTCCACCCGCAGCACCTCCACGCCCAGGTTGGCCAGCGCCAGCATGGCGGAGACCATGTCGTTGAACACGGCGGGATTTTTGTAGTTGAGGTCCCACTGGTAGGGGTGGAAGGAGGAGCAGACGTATTTGCCCATCTCCGGCACGTAGAGGAAGCTGCCGGGGGCGGTGGAGGGGAACACGTCCGGGATGGTCTTTTCCATTTCCCTGGGGATGTCCGGCGTGTCGAAGCAGATGTACCGGTCTATGTATTCCTGCTCACCCGCCTTGGCCCGCATGGCCCATTCATGGGTGTCGGCGGTGTGGTTCATCACGAAGTCCAGGCACAGGCTCATGCCCCGCCGGCGCATGGCCGCCGCCAGGCGGGCAAGGTCCTCGTTGGTCCCCAGGGCTGGGTCCACCTGGCCAAAGTCCTCCACGGCGTAGCCCCCGTCGTTGTCCGGGTGGGGCATTTTCAGAAGGGGCATCAGGTGCAGATAGGTGATGCCCTGCTCCGCCAGGTACCCCAGCTTCTTCTCCAAATGGGCCAGGTCCCCGGCGAACAGGTCCGTGTACATGGTCATGCCCAGCATGTTCCCCCGGCGGTACCACTCCGGGTCCGCCTCCCGGCGGCTGTCCAGCCGCTTGAGGGACATGGGCCGGGCGGCGTAGGCCTCCCCTATGGCCCGCTCCAGGGCGCCGAACATCTCCCTGTCCCCGTAAAGGGACATATACAGCCCCTCCAGCTCCGCCCGCCGGGACCGCAGGCGCTTTTCAAACATCGTCATGTCGATGAAGGCTCCTTATCCGGCAAAAAGCCCCGTCCCGTAAGCTGGGACGGGGCCTTGCGCGTAAAACAGGTGGTATATCAGAGATCGTAGTTCTTGCAGACCGGCTCGTTGGCGTCGGCGGATACCTTGTCGTACCAAATGAGGTTGTTGCTGGTGGCCTTGTCGAACAGCTGGATGAGTTCGGGCTTGGTGCTGAACTTCACCGTCGCCCCCATGCT
>CANPXW010000007.1 GCA_947587025.1 uncultured Oscillospiraceae bacterium | reverse complement strand
TGCTCCACGCTCTCGCCGGTGGCGTAGGCGCAGCCCAGGCAGTGCATGCCGATGCGCTGGAACAGGGGCTGGGTCATGGGAGCGTTGACCATAATATCGTATACGATGGTATCCTTGGTGATCTGGTACATGATTTGACCTCCTGACAGGCTGTGTTGTTCTTATCACAAGAGATATTATATCTCCATCGGCCGAGGATTGCAATATAAAATAGAGGAAGCGGCAGCGCTTCCTCTATTTCCTACTTTGTCCAGGGGCTTAGAGCTCACCGGCGCGCATCTTCGCGAAGCACTCGCTGCAGTACACAGGGCGATCGCTCTTCGGCTCGAAGGGGACGCGGGCCTCGCCGCCGCAAGCGGCGCAGGTGGCGGTGAAGAACTCCCGGGGACCGCGGGCAGCGGCCTTGCGGGCGTCACGGCAGGCCTTGCAGCGCTGGGGCTCGTTCTGGAAGCCGCGCTCGGCATAAAACTCCTGCTCACCGGCGGTGAACACGAACTCCTGTCCGCATTCCTTGCATACGAGGGTCTTGTCTTCGTACATTGTGGTTCCTCTCTTTGATGATATTTCCCATATAGGGCAGATTTATTTGCGATCAGCTTGCGCTGTTTTCGCCTGGGGCAGTTTCGCCAGCTTGCGCCGTATGCGCTGGACGGCGTTGTCCACGGCCTTCACATCGCGCCCGGACGCCTCGGCCATCTCCTCATAGGAAAGGCCATCCAGGAAAAGCGCGAGTATCTCGGCTTCCAATTTTGACAAACACCGTGAATAGGCGGAAATGAACTCTCTGTCGGTCTCTCTGGCCAGAACCTGCTCCTCGGGACTGCGCGCGTAGTAGTTGGTACCTAGGGACTGGGATTCATCTGAGAGGACATCGTCTAAGGGGATACCGTCGTTAAGGGGCGCGTTTTTCATACGCTGGGCGCTGCGAACGGCGGACTTGATGCGGTTCAGGATACAGATGCGGGCATAGGTCCGGAAGGACGCGCCCTTTTCGCTGTCGTACTCGCGGATGGCGAACAACAGTCCGATCATCCCCTCCTGGATCAGATCCTCGCTGTCGCCGCCGATCAGAAAATATGGCCGGGCACACATACGCACCTCGCGCGCATAACGTTCGGCCAGGGCGCTCTCCCCGGCTACGTCGCCTCTGCGGGCAAGACGCTGCAATTCTTCATCCGATTTTGAAATATACTCCGGTAACACAATGTAATTATATCGCGCTAAATCGAGAAGTCAAGCATTTTTTACAAATAATCTTGCAATTTTCCAGATAAATTTGACAGATAATGGATGAAATAACACTCTGTCTGACCAAAAAGTCACATATCGTCCATTTGCTGCTGGCCTAGATACTCGATGCCAAGGTGTTCGTAGGCCTTCCGGGTGACGCACCGGCCCCGGAGCGTCCGGGTCAGAAAGCCCTGCTGGAGCAGAAACGGCTCATAGACGTCCTCCAGGGTGACGGCCTCCTCGTTGATGGTGGCGGCCAGTGCCTCCAGCCCAACGGGACCGCCGCCGTACAGCTCGATGATGCTGCGCAGCATCCGCCGGTCCACCTGGTCAAGACCGGCCTTGTCCACCTCCAGGCGGCGCAGAGCCTCGTCGGCGATGGACTGGGTGATGACGCCCCTCCCCTTCACCTGGGCAAAATCCCGCACCCGGCGGAGCATCCGGTTGGCGATACGGGGCGTGCCCCGGCTGCGGGAGGCGATCTCCACCGCGCCGGCGGGCTCGATCTCCACTCCCAGGATACCGGCGCTGCGCTCCACGATGCGCCGCAGGTCCTCGGTGCTGTAAAGCTCCAGCCGCAGCACCACGCCGAACCGGTCCCGCAGCGGCGCGGACAGCTGGCCAGACCGGGTGGTAGCGCCGATCAGCGTGAAGTGTGGCAGATCCAGGCGCACGGAATTGGCCGAGGGCCCCTTGCCCAGGATGATGTCAATGGCGAAATCCTCCATCGCCGGGTAGAGTATCTCCTCCACCGACCGGTTCAGCCGGTGTATCTCGTCCAGGAAAAGGATGTCGTTCTCCTGCAGATTGGTCAGCAGCGCCACCAGGTCGCCGGGCTTTTCGATGGCCGGGCCGGAGGTGATGCGCATGCTCACGCCCATCTCATTAGCGATGACGCCGGCCAGGGTGGTCTTGCCCAGGCCCGGAGGGCCGTGGAGCAGCACGTGGTCCAGCGGCTCGTTGCGTATCTTGGCGGCTTGGATGAACACTGCCAGGTTGTCCTTGGCCTTCTCCTGGCCCGTATAGTCCTCCAGCCGCTTGGGGCGCAGGGACGCCTCTGTGGCGTCCTCCGGCTGGAACGAGGCGGTGGTCAGGACCTCCTCCGGCCCGTCGCCGGAAAAATTGATGCTCATAAGGCGCTATGCCCCCTTTCAGTCACATGCTCACGCGCGGGTGGAGATGTTGCGCAGCGCGGCGCGGATGGCGTCCTCCAGACTGAGAGCCTCCAGGTCCAGGCCCTTGAGGGCGGCAGTGCACTCGGCCCGGCTGTAGCCCAGCACGGTCAGGGCGCTGACCACGTCCGCCAGCTTCGTCTGTCCCGCCCCGTCCGCCGGCACGGCCGCGCCGATACCGGGGCCCGGCAGGGATATGTCCGCCGCCTGCTTCTGCATCTTGTCCTTCAGCTCCAGGATGATGCGCTGGGCCAGGCGCTTGCCCACACCGGCGGCCGCCGTGAGCACACGCTCATCGTCGGACATGATGGCCATGCACACCCGCTCTGTGGTGTTGGCCGACAGGATGGACACAGCCGCCTTCGGCCCCACGCCGGAGACGGAGATGAGCATCTCGAAGCAGCGCTTCTCCTCCGCCGTGGCGAAGCCGTACAGCTCGAAGGCGTCCTCACGCACCTGCTCGCAGATAAAGAGCTTTGCCCTTTCGCCCCGCTTGAGCCGGCCCTGGGTGACCGCCGTCACGGTGACGGCAAAGCCCACGCCGCCGCAGTCGATCACGGCCAGATTGGGCTCCAGCTCGGTGACGACGCCGTTCAGATGGTAGAACACGGGTTGTCTCCTTCCTCCGCCGCCAGGCGGCTGGTCATGCTCCGGGCGTGGCAGATGGCCAGCGCCAGCGCGTCGGCCGCGTCGTCCGGCTTAGGCGGCGTCTTCATGTTCAGCAGCCGCTGGACCATGTAGATGACCTGATTCTTCTTGGCGTTGCCGTAGCCCACCACGGCCTGCTTGACCTGCATGGGCGTGTACTCGAACACGGGCACCCCGCTGCGGTAGGCGCTGAGCAGGATGACGCCCCGGCCGTGGGCCACGGCGATGCCGGTGGTGATGTTCTTGGAGAAGAACAGCTCCTCTACCGCGATGGCCTCCGGGGCAAAGGTGACGATCAGCTCGTTGAGATCGTTGTAGATCATGTCCAGCCGGGGCGAGAGCGCCGTATTGGGGGGCGTGGTGACGGCTCCGCAGGCCACGTAGGTGTTCCTGCCTTTCACCGCGTCCACCACGCCGAAGCCCACCGTGCCCACGCCGGGGTCGATGCCCAGTATCCTCATAGCGCTCTCCCCTTGTGCCGGTCAAAATAGGCCCGGGCGGCGTCGATGTCCCGGCGTATCTGCTCCGCCAGCTGCTCCTGGTTCTCAAAGCGGGTCTCGTCCCGCAAAAACGCCAGAAAGTCCACCCGCACCTTCGCGCCGTAGAGCTGGCCGGAGAAGTCCAGCAGATTGGTCTCCACCGTCACCGACCGGTCCCCCTCAAAGGTGGGCCGCACGCCCACATTGGTCACTGCGGGACAAGGGCCGCCGGGCAGATAGGCGCAGGTGGCGTACACTCCGTACCGGGGCTGGATCACGTCTGCCGGGATGGGGAAATTGATGGTGGGGATGCCCATGCGCCGGCCACGCTGGTAGCCGTGCACAACAGTATCGGACACCGAATAGGGGTGGCCCAAAAAACGGGCCGCCTGCTCCATGTCCCCCCCCTGGATGAGCTTGCGGATGTGGGTGGAGCTGACCACCGTGCCGTCCAGCTTGACCTGGTCCACGATGTCGCAGCCCACGCCGTTTTCCCCGCACCAGGCGGCGATGCGCTGGGCGGTGCCCTCGCCCCGCCAGCCGCAGCAGAAATCCCGGCCCATGACCAGATGCACCGCGCCCATGCCATCCGTCACCGAGCGGATGAAGTCCACCCAGGGCGTCTGCATGAAGTGGCGGTCGAAGTGGAGCATGATCACGTCGTCGATGCCGCCGGCCCGGGCGATCAGCTCCCGCCGGCCGGACATGCTGGTCAGCAGCGGCACGTCCACCCCGTGGACGAACACGTCCGGGTGGGCGTCGAAGGTGATGACCGACGGCCGCGCGTCCAGCTCTCCGGCTCGCTGCCGGGCCAGACGCATCAGCGCCTGATGGCCCAGATGCACCCCGTCGAAAAATCCAAGGGCGGCTACCCGCCGTATGTTCTCCATCTATGTTTATCCCCCTTGGGTCGTCAGCTCCAGCGGCAGGATGTACCGCTCCGGGTCCTGCCGTATCTCAGCCAGCGTGTGGGCCTGGTCCACGGTGAACCGGCCGGCCCGCACCCGGCGCAGGGCGCTCATGCACCCGCCGCAGCCCAGCGCGTCGCCGATGTCGGCGCACAGGGTGCGGATATAGGTGCCCTTGGAGCAGTCTATCGCAAGGCCCCAGTCCCCTGCCTCGTCCTGAGCCGTCAGCTCCAGCCGATGGATGGTGACAGGCCGGGGCTGGCGCTCCACCTCGCCGCCCCGGCGGGCGATCTCATAGAGCTTCTTGCCCCGTATCTTGATGGCCGAGTACATGGGCGGCAGCTGCATGATAGGGCCGCGAAAGCCCTCCAGCGCCGCCTCTATCTGCTCCCGTGTCCGGCTCTGGCCGTTTTGCTCCAGCACCGTGCCCCATATGTCCTGGGTGTCGGTGCGCATGCCCAGCCGCAGCCGGGCGATATAACCCTTCTCGTCGCTTTCCAGGTACTTGGCGGCCTTGGTGCCCTTGCCCGTCAGCACCACCAGCAGTCCGGTGGCGTTGGGGTCCAGGGTGCCCGTGTGGCCGATGTGCCGCTCATGCAGCACCCCCCGCAGATGGGCGCACACGTCCATGCTGGTCCACTCGGCGGGCTTGTCCACCAGCAGAAGCCCGTCCATCACAGCGCCTCCAGAATGTCCCGGACGATGATGTCCCGGGCCTCGTCCGGGCTGGCCTTGATGGTGCAGCCAGAGGCCATCTTGTGCCCGCCGCCGCCGTGCAGGGTGCAGACGGCGGAGCTGTCGAAGTCCTCCCCGCTGCGCAGGCTCAGCTTGCTCAGCCCCGGCTTCAGTTCCCGGATGGTCACGCTCACCCGGCTGCCGGCCACCTTCCCCGCCAGGGAGGCGATGTCCTCGCAGTCGTCCTCCGTGGCCTGGGCCTGGCGCATCATATCCTCCGTCACCGTGGCCACGGTGACGCAGCCGTCGGGGCCGTACCGGCGCAGGCCGGCGTACAGCAGCCCCTCCAGCTTCAGCCGGGAGTAGGCGAAGGTGCGGAACAGCAGCTTGTTGAGCCTCTTATAGTCCGCCCCGGCCTCGATAAGCTCTGCCGCCGCCCGGTGGGTATCGGCGTTGGTGTTGGCGTAGACGAAGCAGCCGCAGTCGGTGGACACGGCCATATAGAGCAGCGTGGCGGTCTCGGTATCCAGCAGACCCAGCGCCTGGGCCAGCTGCAGGATGATCTCCCCGCAGGAGGCCTTGTCCGGCTGACAGAAAAGCCGCCTGGCATAGCCTGTATTGGTGGGATGGTGGTCGATGCACAGGTCTATGCGCCGGGGCGCAAAGCCCTGAGGATAGAGATTCTCCGCCGCCAGGTCCACCGCCAGCACCGTGTCGGGCTTAAAGCCGTCCGGTGCGATATACGGTGCCACAAAGGGCGCGTACATGGTCGTCACCTGGGGATTGTCGTAAAGATACGCCGTCTTGCCCATCCGGCGCAGGATATGACAAAGGGCGGCGGCACTGCCAAGCGTGTCGCCGTCCGGGCGGATATGCGTCAGCAGCAAATATCCGTCGCTGTCCTTCAGATAGTCGAGGGTCTCATCAAGCGTCATCATCGTCGTCATGTGGGATGTCCAGGTCGTTGATCAGTTTGTTGATATAGGCGCCGTGGGCGATGGAGTCGTCCAGCAGGAACGTCAGCTCCGGCACGTACCGCAGCTGAAGGGACTGGCCCAGCTCCCGCCGCAGATAGCCCGCCACCGACTTCAGCCCGCGCACCAGCTGCTTTTCGTCCACCTGGCCCAGCACGCTGACATACACCTTGCAGTGGCGCAGATCGTTGGTGGTCTCGGTGTGGGTGACGGTGAGCATGGCCCCCTGCTGGATGCGGGGGTCCTTCACGTCCCGCAGCTTCTCCGCCAGCACACGGCGGATGTCGTCGTTTATCCGGTCGATATGGTGGTTAGGCATCGATCTGCTCCATCACAAAGCACTCGATGACATCCTGCTCCTTGATGTCGTTGAACTTCTCCACCTGCATGCCGCACTCGTAGCCGGCGGCCACCTCCCGCACGTCGTCCTTGAACCGGCGCAGAGAGGCCAGATCGCCCTCGTACACCACCACGTTGTCCCGCAGCACACGGACCTTGCAGCTGCGCTGGATCTTGCCGTCCAGCACGTAGCAGCCACACACCGTGCCCACCTTGGACACCTTGTAGGTCTGGCGGACCTCGGCGTGGCCGATGATCTTCTCCTGGAACTTGGGGGCCAGCATGCCCTTCATGGCCGCCTCGATCTCGTTGATGCAGTCGTAGATGACCCGGTACAGCCGGATGTCCACGTCGGAGCGGGCGGCGCTGTCACGGGCGGCGTTCTCCGGCCGGACGTTGAAGCCCACGATCACCGCGTTGGAGGTGGATGCCAGCATCACGTCGGACTCGTTGATGGCGCCCACGGCACAGTGGATGACGCGCACACGGACCTCGTCGTTGGAGAGCTTCTCCAGCGACGCCTTTACCGCCTCGGCGCTGCCCTTCACGTCGGCCTTGACGATGATGTTGAAGTCCTTCATCTCGCCCTCTTGGATGCGGGCGAACAGATCGTCCAGAGAGACCTTCTTGGGGGCGGTAGAGGCGGACAGTTTCTCCTTGGCCTTGCGCTCCTCCACCAGCTCGCGGGCCATGCGCTCGTCGGCCACGGCGTTGAAGGTATCGCCCGCGTTGGGCACCTCGCTCATGCCGGCGATCTCCACCGGCACAGAGGGACCGGCCTCGGTGACCCGCTGGCCCTTGTCGTTTATCATGGTGCGCACGCGGCCTACCGCCGTGCCGGCGATGATCACGTCCCCCTGATGGAGGGTGCCATTCTGCACCAGAACGGTCATGATGGGGCCGCGGCCCTTATCCAGCCGCGCCTCGATGACAGCGCCCACAGCGGCCCTGTCGGGATTTGCCTTCAGACCCAGCATCTCGGTCTGCAGAGCCAGCATCTCCAGCAGGTTATCCACGCCCTCGCCTGTCTTGGCGGAGATGGGGCACACGATGGTATCGCCGCCCCACTCGTCGGAGACCAGATCGTACTCCGTCAGCTCCTGCTTGACCCGGTCGGCGTTTGCGCCGGGCATATCCATCTTGTTGATGGCCACCACGATGGGGATATTGGCTGCCTTGGCGTGGTTGATGGACTCCACGGTCTGGGGCTTGATGCCCTCGGTGGCGGCCACCACCAGGATGGCCACGTCTGTGACCATCGCGCCACGGGCACGCATGGAGGTGAAGGCCTCATGGCCCGGCGTGTCCAGGAAGGTGACGGGATTGCCGCCGATGTCCACCACATATGCGCCGATGGCCTGGGTGATGCCGCCGGCCTCGCCGGCAGCCACCTTGGTGTTGCGGATATAGTCCAGCAGCGAGGTCTTGCCGTGGTCCACGTGGCCCATGACCACCACCACGGGGGCCCTGGGCTTCAGCTCCTCCTCTGTGTCCACGTGGTCGTCGATGAGCCGCTCCTCCACGGTCACGACCACCTCGTGCTCCACCTTGCAGTTGAACTCCATGGCCACCAGAGCGGCGGTGTCGAAGTCGATCACGTCCGGCAGACCCGCCATGACGCCCATCTTCACCAGCTTGCGGACCACCTCCGCGCCGGACTTCTTCATCCGCACGGCCAGCTCCTGCACGGAGATCTCGTCGGGTATCTGCACCCGGGTGGGAGCCTTCTTGGCGATCTCGAACTGGAGCCGCTGCATCTTGTCCCGCTCCTCCTGCCGGCGCTTGGCGCTGGCAGCGGCGGTATTCTGGCGCTGCTTGTTCCGGCCGCCGATCTTCTCCTTGCCGCGCTTCATCTTGTCGGCCTTGTCGCCGGCCATACGGTCGAAGCGCTCGTCGTACTTGGAGAGGTTGGTCGCCGTGCTGCCCCTGGTGTCCACCACCTTCTTCTCCGGCATCTGCCTGGGAACATGGGGCTTGTCGGGCTTGGGCTGCTTCTGCATCTGAGGCGCGGGAGCGGCGCCGCCCTGGGCGGGCTTTTTGCCCGCGTCGGACTGGGACTGCTGCTCCTTCTTGGGCTGCTCCGCAGCCTTGGCCGCGTCGGCGAATATCTCCGCGATGCTCTCCACTTGGTTATGCTGGGTCAGATACTCGAAGATGATGCTCAGCTCCTCGTCCTCCAGCACCTGCATGTGGTTCTTGGGGGTGGTGGCATACTCCGTCAATATCTCCATGATGACCTTGGAGGGGACGCCGAAATCCTTCGCCACCTCATGCACACGGTATTTCACTAAGCTCATACTCGCTCCTCCTGTTCTCCATCCGTTTCCACGGCCGCCTTGAATGCCCCTGACAGGCCCTCGTCGCATATATACGCCACAGCCACGGGGCCATCGCGCCCCACGGCCCGGCCAAGCTGCCGCTTCGTATACGCTGTGTCCAGCAGAGGCACTCCCCTCGCCGCGCACAGCCGGCCCGTCTGCTCCAGCGCGCTGCTCCCGGTGTCCGCCGCCGCGACCACAAGGCCGCCCTTGCTCCGCCGGAGCGCCTTGGCGCAGTCCTCCGCACCGACGACGAGCCTTCCGGCCCTGGCCGCCAGGCCAAGATACCCCAGGGCCTTATCCATCCGACGCCTCTACAGCCGCCGCCAGCGCCTCGTAAGTCTCCGGGCTGATGGCGGTATTGAGCATCCGCTCCAGCGCCCGGCTCCTGCGGGCCTTTTCCAGGCACGACGCTTTGCGGCAGATGTACGCGCCCCGGCCGGAGGCCTTGCCTCTGGCGTCGGCCACGATCTGCCCCTCGGGCGTGCGCACGATGCGTATCAATTCCTTTTTCGGGGCGTGTGCGCGGCAACCCACGCACATGCGCACAGGCTCCGCCATAGGCTCAGTCCTCGCTCTCGGGCTTGATGTCGATCTTGATGCCGGTCAGCTTCGCGGCCAGACGGGCGTTCTGGCCCTCTTTGCCGATGGCCAGGGACAGCTGGTTGTCCGGCACGATGACCCGGCAGGACTTGCCCTCCTCGTCCATATATACGTTCAGCACGTCCGCCGGGGACAGGGCCGCAGCCACGTACTCCTCGGGTATCTCGCTGTATTTGACGATGTCGATCTTCTCGCCGCCCAGCTCGTCCACGACGCTGGACACGCGGCCGCCTCTGGGGCCCACGCAGGCGCCGATGGGGTCCACGTCCGGCGCGGTGCTCCACACGGCCATCTTGGTGCGGGAGCCGGCCTCGCGGGCGATGGACATGATCTCCACCGTGCCGTCAGCGATCTCGGGCACCTCCAGCTCGAACAGGCGCTTGACCAGCACCGGATGGGTCCGGCTGATGAGCACCTGGGGCCCCCGGGAGGACTTGCGCACCTCGATGACGTACACCTTCACCCGCTGGCCCTCCACCAGCACCTCGTCCCGTATCTGCTCGTTGACGGACAGCAGCGCGTCGGTATACTCGGCGTTGGAGTTGATCTTCATGGAGATGTTGCCGGTGCGCGGGTCGATGCGGGCCACTTCGCCGGTGAGTATCTCGTGCTCATGGCTGGTGAACTCATCGTAAATGAGGCCGCGCTCCGCCTCGCGGATGCCCTGGATGATGACCTGCTTGGCGTTCTGGGCGGCGATGCGGCCCAGCTCCTTGGTGTTCACGGGGACCTTGATCTGGCCGCCCACCTTGGCCCGCTTGGAGATCTTCTGGGCCTGGGCAAGGGTCATCTGGGTGGCGGGGTCCTCTACCTCCTCCACCACGTCGGTGATGACGTACATCTCGATCTTCTTTTTATCCTCGTCCATCTCGATGACCACGTTGTCCGCCGCGTCCGGATTGTCCTTGCGGAAGGCGGCCAGCATGGCCTGATAGATCTTGTCGTACATATATTCGCGGGGAATGCCCTTCTCCCGCTCCAGGTCCTCTATCGCGGCAAAAAATTCGGCGTTCATTGTCTTTCCTCCGATTCAGAATTCCACGCGCAGCCTGACGCTGGCGATCTGTTTTTGCGAAAAGCGGCGCTGGCCGCCGGCGTCGATGGTCACTTCTCCGTCCTCGTAACCGGTCAGAGTGCCCACCCACTGCTTGGTGCCGTCCACGGCGCTGTAGAGCCTGACCTCCACCAGAGAGCCCATGAACCGCGCAAAGTCGCCCGGCCGCTTCAGCGCCCGTTCGCAGCCAGCGGAGCTGACCTCGAAAATGTAGCTGTCCGGCACCGGGTCCGCCTCGTCCAGGATGGGGTCCATGGCCCGGGAGACGCGCTCGCATGTATCCAGGTCCACGCCCTCCGGCCCGTCCAGATAGATGCGCAGATAGCGCTGGCCGGCCTCGGTGACGTACTCCACGTCCCAAAGCTCCAGCCCGGCGGCTTCCACCACCGGCTGCGCCAGCTCCCACACGGTCTTTTCGATACGGTTCATAGATGAATTTCCAATTTCTGACAATTTCTTTTTCATCAAGAAAAAGAGTGGGACAAGACCCCACTCCAAGGAAAAGGACATTTGCTGGTATGAATATAGCATAGTCGACCGGATAAATCAAGACTTTTTTCAAATCCAAACTATTATTTGTGTGTCACAGGCGGACTATCCCACAATATTTTGTCTTTTTCACGGGTCGAACCGTCCCCGCAGCTTCTCCAGGGCCCGCTTTTCGATGCGCGATACATAGGAGCGGCTGATGCCGATGCGGTCGGCCACCTCCCGCTGAGGCAGCGGCGGCTCGCCGCCCAGGCCGTAGCGCAGGCGTATCACCTGGGCCTCCCGGCCCTCCAGCGCCGCGTCCACTGCCTTTCTCACCTGCTCGGCGGCCTCCCGGCGGGACAGCTCCTCCAGCATGTCCTGATCGCCGGCGATGGTGTCCAGCAGCGCCAGGCCCTCCCCCTCTCCGTCTGCGTCCAGCGCGTCGGACAGCGACACGTCCCCCGCCGACTTCTTCTGGCCCCGGAAGTGCATGAGTATCTCGTTCTCGATGCACTTGGAGGCGTAGGTCGCCAGGCGCACGCCCTTGTCCGGCCGGTAGGTGGACACGCCTTTGATAAGCCCGATGGTGCCGATGGACACCAGGTCCTCCGTATCCGCTGCGCTGGTGTAGTACTTCTTGATGATGTGCATCACCAGGCGCAGATTGTGCTCGATCAGGATATTTCGCGCCTCCAGGTCCCCCTGTGCGGCCCGCTGGATGTACTGCTGCTCCTCCTGGGGCTTCAGCGGCCGTGGAAACGACGAGGCGTTATCCCCCAGCCGCAGCGTCAGCAGCGCGCTGGACACCAGCAGCATCAAACTCGCCGAAAGCATAGTCTCATCACCTCTTTGATAAGCCTATGCGCCCCGCCCTGTCCAAATTCGACTTTTTTCAACAACACGAAAAGCCTGCCTCGCCGACGTCGCCGGAGAGGCAGGCTCTGTGCGTTATTTCGTCATGCCCTCTGGCGGCGGGACCAGAAGCGGATGGCGAAGGGGATGCACGCTATGCCAATCAGCAGCGGCACCGTTATCATCATCCAGGGCGACCAGACGCTCAGGCCGAAGATGTGGAATATGTTGTAGCCGTAGATGTCGCGGCTATTGCCCACCAGCGGCAGGTACTGGCTCACCGCCATCAGCCATTTGGGCAGGTAGCGCTCAAGTACGTCCGGCACGTAGACGAAGGCCAGGCTGAAGACCAGGGCCAGCACATTGTTCTTCACCAGGGACGACATGAGCATGACCAGCCCTGCGTAGCCTACCACGCCGATCAGGCCGAAGGCCAGCTCATAAAGCTCCGCCTGGAGCATGTTCCAGGGGGCCACGGCCAGCAGGCTGATGTATTGTATCGGCAGGTCCCACCCGGACGTGCCAAAATATATGAGCTGCAGCAGTATCTTAGAGCCCGCGATGAGCACATAGAACTCCAGCGCGAATGCAAGGCCGCTGAGGACCTTTACACGGGCCAGCTTCCTCCAGCCGTATTTGGTGGTGTGCAGCATGGGCGCGGTGCTGTTGTGCCACTCCCCGGAGAACAGGAACGCCAGCGCAATGGCCAGGTAGGGCGCCAGCTTCGACCAGTTAAAGGGCAGGTTGGCCCAGCCCTGTGTCCACTCGTAGGGCCAGGGCTCCTCGATCTGGCTGTTCATATCCAGGAGCATCTGCTTGTCGGCATCGGTCAGTCCCTCGTTTTGTTTGGTGACTTCCAGGGTGAACTCCAAGAGGTCCGCCCGCCGCTGGTAAAAGTCCGTTATTTTTGACGTGTCCGCGTAGAGGATCAGTGGCTGATACTTCTGGTTCTCCGCGTCCTCCAGCTCCGGGTACAGCCTGTCAAGAAACGAGTATGCCACTATCCAGTCCCCCATTGATTGAAGGCCCGGCTTTTCATAAATGTCATAGCTCTGATACGCCGCTACCATCTTTTGGAACGTCTCGTCCGTCCATTCGTCGCCGAACTGGGAAAACTGCTCCTGAAATCCCCGTATGTTGGAATAGCCGTCAAAGCTGAAATCATATGGGTCGGTGGTGTCATGCTGAGTGCCGAAGCCCAGCCACTGATACTGGAATAGGGTCCCCCATATGACGCTGTAGGCAAAGCACAGCAGCACACAGATCCACACACGGGGCGTCCGCCAAAGTCTCTTGTGTTCCAATGCGAAAAGTTCCATGTCACGCCTCCTTCGCGCCGAAGTAGTAAAGATATGCGTCGTCCAGGATGGGCTCGCAGATGTGGGCCTCCGCCGAGGGCATGTACTCGGAGATGATGCGCAGCACCACCTGATCTCCCTCATGGCGGTAGTTGGCCACCGTGAAGTCCTCCTGCCAGGACCGGGCCTGCTCCCTGGGCACAGTCAGCTCCCAGACCTTGCCCCGCACCTGCGCCGCCAGGGACGGCACCGTGCCGTGGGCGATGAACTGGCCGGCGTTCATCACGAACACCTCGTCCGCGATGGCCTCCACGTCGGAGACGATGTGGGTGGACAGTATCACGATCTTGTCCCCGGCATACTCCGACAAAAGGTTTCTCAGCCGCACCCGCTCCTTGGGGTCCAGCCCAGCCGTGGGCTCGTCCAGAATGAGTACATAGGGGTCGTTCAGAAGGGCCTGGGCGATGCCCACCCGCTGCTTCATGCCGCCGGAGAATGTCTTGATCTTCCGATTCGCCACAGCTGTCAGTTCCAGCGTGGCCAGAAGCTGCTTCACCCGCTTTTGGGCGGCCTGCCGGGGGATGCCCTTGAGGGCGGCGATGTAGCAGAGGAATTCCGCCGCTGTGTAGCTGGGGTAGTAGCCGAAGTCCTGGGGCAGATACCCCAGCACGTTCCGGTAGGCCTCCCCCATGGCGGACACCTCCTTCCCGTTCAGACGCACCTCGCCGGATGTGGGCTCCAGGATGGCGCACAGCATCCGCATGAGGGTGGTCTTGCCTGCGCCGTTGGCCCCCAGCAGCCCGTATACGCCGGGGCTCAATACGGCGCTGACCCGGTCTACGGCGATCTTGTGGCCGTAGTGCTTCGTCAGCCTGTCAATAGACAACTCCATACATTTTGACCTCCTTGTTCGCATGGATGATATACGTGATCTCTTTGGCCAGCAGGCAGGAATAGATCAGCACCGCCGCGACCCATATCCCCAGGGCGGACGCCTCGTAGAGCCATGGCAGAAAGATCGCGGTAGAGCGCCAGAAGAGCACCGACCCTATGGCGATGGCCACGCACAGCGGCGCGCTGCCGGTGCGGCTCCGGCGCAGAAGGGCCAGCATGGCGGTCATGCAGGTGAGGTAGGGCACCAGGCAGTAGACCACGAGCCGGCCCATGTTGTCGCAGGAGCGCTGCAGCCACATCTGCAGCCCCAGCAGCAGCGTCAGGCATACCAGCGCGCCGCCGCCGGCCAGCACCAGCCGCGCCAGAGCCAGCAGGGCTCCCGACGTGCGGGTTGCCGCCTCCACCTCGCTGACCTGGTATCGCTGGCCCTTGAAAAAGACAGGCGTGACCGCCAGGATGAAAAGCGGCATATAGGGCGGAAGATCGTAATGCCCCAGAGGCGAGCCCAACAGCGCAAGGCACGCGGCGAAGAACACCACCAGCTGGGGCAGCAGGATGTGCAGCCCCTCGAAGTGGAACACGTCCGACAGAAAGCCCCAGAAGCTCTGCCGGTACCGGGACAGACCGGCGTCCAGGATGGCGTTTATGCTCCGCTCCCGCACTTCCCCCTCCGGATATGGGATGTCACCCATCGTCTGTCAGCTCCTTTCTCAAGCGCGCCATAAGGCGGTAATACCGGCTCTTGATCATGGCCTCCGTCTGGCCGGTGGCGGCGGCGATCTGGGCAAATGTGCATTTGCCGTAAAGGCGCAGGCGGAAGACCGTCTGGTCCAGCGCATCCTCCCGGCTGACCAGCGCGTCCGCCAGGTCCAGCAGCGCCCGGTCGTGGACGATGGCGGTGAAATCCTCCGGGACCGTGACGTCCTCCGTCAGCGGCAGGGCCGGGGGCCGGCTCCGCCGCCGGTGGTCGGCCAGTTTGTGGGAGGCGATGCTGTAAAGCCACGTGCGAAAGCCGCTTTTGCGCCGGTCGTAGCCAGGCAGGCTCTGCAGGGCGGCGATGAAGCACTCCTGCGTCAGGTCCAGCGCGTCCTCCTGGTTACCGGTCTGACGCCAGAAGTAGGCGTATATCTCCTCGTAGTACGCCCGCACCAGCGCGTCTGCGGCGGCCCGGTCGCACCGGCGCAGGATGGCCCGTATCCACTTTTGCTCCTGCTCGTGCGCCAGCGCGTCCACGTCCCTTCTGTCTGTATATTCGCGAGTATAGGCGGGGTCGTTGCAGTTTTTTTCAAAAAAAGCCCGGAAAGACCTGAAAACAGGGCCTTCCGGGCACTATATGTCTGAAAATGTCCTTATTTCGCCGTCTTGACGGTATCCTCAGCGGCATCCTCGGCGGCGTCCGCCGCCGGGTCCTGGGTGATGTCGCTGCCGAAATACTTCTCAGAGATCTCCGCAAGCGTGCCGTCCTCCCGCATGGCGGCGAGGGCCTCGTTGACCGCGTCCAGCAGGCTGGCGGTCTCGGCGCCCTTGCGCATGGGGATGGCGATGCGGTTGGCCTCAGCCGTATAGGCGACGATCTTCAGCGGCGCGTCGGGCTGGGCGTTGAAGTAGTCGGCCACGGAGGACTCCGCGTTCAGCGTGGCGTCCACACGGCCGGACTGGACCATCTGCATGGTCTCGCCCAGGGACTCCACCCCCTCGCAGGTGGCGCCGTAGTCCTCGGCCAGCTCCATATAGGTGCTGCCGATGCTGTTGGAGGTGGTCCGTCCCTCCAGGTCCTCAAAGGAGGTGATGTCCTCGTTGTCCTCCCGGACCACCAGCGCCGTGCGGTCGTAGGCGTAGGGGTCGGTGAAGTCGTACTTCTCGCTGCGCTCGTCGGTGATGTCCACGCCGTTGATGACCAGGTCGTAGCGGCCGGAGTCCAGCCCGGCGAACAGGCCGCTCCACTCGCTCTCCACGAATTTGGCCTCCACGCCCAGGTGCTCGGCGATGCACCGGCCCACCTCCACGTCGTAGCCGACCAGCACGTCGTCCTCGTCGTGGTAGGTCCAGGGGGACCAGGTACCCTCCATGGCGATGACCAGCTCGCCCTTGTCCTGGATGGCGGCCAGCAGGTCATCCCCTTCCGCCGCGAAGCAGACGCCGGACAGCATCGTCAGGCACAGCGCCACGGCCAGCAGCACAGTCACATACTTTTTCATATCTGTCCATCCTTTCTGTCCAAAGAGCGGAAAAAGCTCTGTATCCGCTCCAGTTTTTGCTCCTCAAAAAACGCCCGCGTAGGCGCGCTCGCCAGGGCCACGCCCTCGTCCATGAACAGCACGTGGGTGGACACGTTCCGGGCAAAATGCACCTCGTGGGTGACCACGATCATGGTCATGCCGTCCTCCGCCAGGGCCTGTATCACGTCCAGCACCCCGCCGATGAGCTCCGGGTCCAGCGCCGAGGTGGGCTCGTCGAAGAAGATCACGTCCGGCTGCCCCGCCACGGCCCGGGCGATGGCCACCCGCTGCTGCTGTCCGCCGGACAGCTGGCTGGGATAGGCGTCCCGCTTGTCCGCCAGGCCCACCCGCTCCAGGGCCGCCATAGCCCGCTCCAGGGCCTGGGCCTTGGGCATTTTGCGGGCAACGATGAGCCCCTCGGTGACGTTCTGCAGGGCGGTCTTGTTGGAAAAGAGGTTGAAGCTCTGGAACACGAAGGCGGTGTGCCGCCGGTACTCGGCGCTCTGCCGGCGGGTCATGGACGGCATATCCATCCGCTGGCCCAGAAAGGTCATGGTCCCCGCGTCAGCCCGTTCCAGGTAGTTCAGGCACCGCAGCAGCGTGGTCTTGCCCCCGCCGGAGGGGCCCAGCACCGCCAGCACGTCCCCCTTTTCCAGAGAGAGGTCCACGCCACGGAGTATCTGGTGGCCGTCGATGGCTTTTTTCAGTCCCTCGATCTCAAGCACGGATCACATTCCCCCCGTTCATGGCGTTGAGCTTGCGCTCCCCCAGCCGCTGCAGCCAGGTGATGACCGTGCAGAACAGCAGGTAGATCAGAGCCACCTCGCTGTACAGCGCCAGGTGCTCGTAGGTGCGCCCGGCCACCCGCTGGGTGGCCATGAACATCTCCATCACGGTGATGTTGGCGGCCAGGGACGTGTCCTTTATCATGCTTATCAGGGAATTGGAAAGGGGCGGGAACGCTGTGCGGAAGGCCTGGGGCAGCACGATGCGGCGCATGATCTGGATGTAGCTCATGCCCACGCAGTAGCCCGCCTCCATCTGGCCCTTGGGCACCGCCTCGATGCTGGCCCGTACCGTCTCGGCGCAGTAGGCCCCCTCGTTGAGGGCAAACACCGCCACCGCGCAGGGAAAGGCCGGCAGCATGATGCCCAGGTCCGGCAGGCCGAAATACACCAGATACAGCTGCACCAGCAGCGGCGTGCCCCGGATGATCCAGATGTAAAACCGCACCAGCTGCTTCAGGCCCTTCACGTCCGCGATCTGGATCATGGCGCAGATCACCGCCACCACCAGCGCCAGGGAGAAGGATATGACCGTCAGGGGTATGGTGACCAGGATGCCCTGGCCGAAAATGCGGGGGAAGGACGATATGAGGATGTCGATAACACGTTGGCTCACTGTTCGCTCCTTGCTGCGCTCATACGGCCGCCGGCTCGGCGTTCAGCGCGTCCTTGGCTGCGGAGAGCATGAGCTTTATGCGGTTGAGCTGGTTGACCTCGGAGGCGCTGGAGTCGTAGTCCACCGCCACGATGTTGGCCTGGGGATAGGCCTTTTTCAGCACCTTGATGACCCCCTTGCCCACCACGTGGTTGGGCAGGCAGGCGAAGGGCTGGATACACACGATGTTGGGCGTGCCGGAGGTAATGAGCTCCGCCATCTCCCCGGTGAGGAACCACCCCTCACCATATTGGTTGCCGATGGACAGGAAGGGCTTTGCCATCTCTGCCACCCGCTCGATGGGCACAGGCGGCTCAAAGCGACGGCTGTGCTCCAGGGCGTCCACGGCGGGCTTGCGCACCGCCCACAGCGCGTCCACGGCCAGCCGGGACATGGCGGCGGTGGTGCCAGCCGCGCCCAGGAATTCATGGCGGTAGATGCCGTTGTAGACGCTGTAGTTGAGGAAATCCATCAGGTCGGGCACCACCGCCTCGGCACCCTCCCGCTCCAGCAGCTCCACCAGGTGGTTGTTGGCCAGGGGCATGTACTTGACCAATATCTCCCCCACCACGCCCACACGGGGCTTGCGCAGCGTCTCGTCGATGGGAAGCGTGTCGAAGGCCTCTACAAGGCCCTTGCACACCTTCTCATAGGTCCAGCCGCTGTGCTCGTCGGTCAGCGACTGCACGCAGATGCGCTCCCACTTTTCATGCAGCGCGTCGGCGGAGCCGGCTGACAGCTCATAGGGCCGCACCCGATACAGGCAGCGCATGAACAGGTCCCCGTACACGATGCCTCTGGCCGCCGCCAGCAGCAGCTTGGGCGGCAGCTTGAAGCCCTCGTTCTTCTCCATGCCGTTGGCGTTGAGAGAGATGACGGGGATATGGGCCATACCGGCCTTTTTCAGGGCCCGGCGGATGAAGCCCACGTAGTTGCTGGCCCGGCAGCAGCCGCCGGTCTGGGTCATGATGACCGCCAGGCGGTCGGTGTCGTACCGGCCGGAGAGCACCGCCTCCATGATCTGGCCCACCACGGTGATGGACGGGAAGCAGGCGTCGTTGTTGACGTATTTCAGCCCCACGTCGATGGCGGCCCGGTCGTCGTTTTGCAGCACCACCATATTAAAGCCATACTTGCGGAACGCCGGCTCCAGGATGCCGAAGTGGATGGGGCTCATCTGGGGAGCCAGGATGGTGAATCCGTCCTGCTGCATCTTCCGGGTATAACGGGCCCGCTGGTAGCCGCCGGGCTTGGGATGAGGCCTCACGCCCTGGGCCCGGCGCTGGTCCATGGCGGCGATGAGACTGCGTACCCGGATACGGGCCGCGCCCAGGTTGTTCACCTCGTCGATCTTCAGCACCGTGTAGAGCTTGTTGCTGCCCTCCAGTATCTCCTCCACCTGGTCGGTGGTCACCGCGTCCAGGCCGCAGCCGAAGGAGTTCAGCTGCACCAGCTCCAGGTCCTCCCGCTGGGCGACGAACTGGGCGGCGGTATACAGCCGGGAGTGGTACACCCACTGGTCCGTGACCCGCAGAGGCCGCTCCGGCACGAAGCCCACGGGCAGGCAGTCCTCCGTCAGCACGGTCAGGCCGTAGGAGGCGATCATCTCTGGGATGCCGTGGTTGATCTCCGGGTCCATGTGGTAGGGCCGGCCGGCCAGCACGATGCCCCGTCCGCCCTTTTTCTCCATCTCGTCCAGCAGCCGCTTGCCCTCGGCGCGGATGTCCGCCTTGGCCTTGAGCTGCTCCACCCAGGCGGCATGGGCGGCCTCGCGCACCTCCCGCTCCGGGATGGACCACTCCTCCCGGCACAGCTGCACCAGCCGGTCGGCGGCGGTCTGCTCGGTGGCCAAGGCGATGAAAGGCCGGATATAGCGCACCTGGCCGCTGGAGATGGCCTCCACGTTGTTTTTCAGATTCTCCGCGTAGGAGATCACGATGGGACAGTTGAACCGGTTCTGGGCGTCCGGCGTCTCCTTGTGCTCGTAAAACACGCAGGGGTGGAAGATGGTCGTCACGCCCTGGTCGATGAGCCACTGCACGTGGCCGTGGGCCAGCTTGGCCGGGTAGCACTCCGACTCGGAAGGGATGGACTCCATCCCACGCTCGTAAAGCCGCCTGTCGGACAGAGGCGAGAGGGTGATGCCGAAGCCCAGCTTGTGGAAGAACGTGGCCCAGAAGGGGTAATTCTCGTAGATGTTCAGCACACGCGGGATGCCGATGGTCCCCCGGGGGGCGGTCTCCGGCTCCGGGTAGTCGAAGATGCGCCGGCGCTTATACTCCGTCATGTTGGGGGCCTTTTCCTTCTCGCTCCCTCCGGCGCCCCGCTCGCAGCGGTTGCCGGTGATGTGCCGCCGTCCGCCGGGGAAGCGGCTGACGGTGAGCATGCAGTTGTTGGAGCAGCGCCCGCACCGGGCGGTGGTGGTATCGTATGTAAGGCAGAGCATCTCGTCCAGGGAGAGCATTTCCGTCGCCTGGCCGTGGTACCGCTCCCGGGCGATCAGCGCCGCGCCAAAGGCGCCCATGATGCCGGCGATGTCCGGGCAGACCGCCTCGGAGCCGGCGATGCGCTCGAAGGCCCGCAGCACCGCCTTGTTGTAAAATGTCCCGCCCTGGACCACGATGTGCCGGCCCAGCTCACGGGCGTCGGCCAGCTTGATGACCTTGTAAAGGGCGTTTTTGATGACGGAGTAGGCAAGCCCTGCGGAGATGTCGGACACCGCCGCCCCCTCCTTCTGGGCCTGCTTGACGTTGGAGTTCATGAACACCGTGCACCGGGTGCCCAGGTCCACGGGGTTCTGGGCGAACAGGGCCGTCTGGGCGAATTCCGGGGCGGTGTAGCCCAGGGAGGCGGCGAAATTCTCGATGAAGGAGCCGCAGCCGGAAGAGCATGCCTCGTTGAGCATGATGGTGTCCACCACGCCGCTTTTCAGCTTGATGCACTTCATGTCCTGGCCGCCGATGTCCAGCACGCAGTCCACGTCCTTGTCGAAAAAGGACGCGGCGGTGCAGTGGGCGACGGTCTCCACCTCGCCCTCGTCCAGGCGGAAGGCGGCCTTCACCAGACCCTCCCCGTAGCCGGTGGAGCAGGACCGGGCGATATGGGCAGACGCCGGCAGCCGCTCCCGCAGCTCTGCGATGGCAAGCTTCGCGGCCTGGATGGGGTTGCCCTGGTTATTGGCGTAGAAGGAGTAGAGAAGCTCCCCCCTGGAGCCGATGAGGGCCAGCTTGGTGGTGGTGGACCCGGCGTCTACGCCGAGAAAACACTCGCCGCTGTAACGCTCCAGCGGGGCCTTCTCCACCACGGCGGTATCGTGCCGGCGGCAGAATTCGTCATACTCCGCCTGGTCGGCAAACAGCGGCTCCAGCCGCTTGAGCTCAAAGTCCATGCTCACCCCGGCGTCCAGAGCGTCGATCAGCTCCGATATGGGCCGGGCCGGGGCGTCGGCGGCGTCCATAGCCGCCCCCATGGCGGCGAACAGGTGGGAATTGGGCGGATCGATGGCGGTCTCGTCCGTCAGGCGCAGGGTGCGGATGAACGCCTTTTTCAGCTCCGGCAGAAAGTGCAGCGGTCCGCCCAGGAACGCCACCCGCCCCCGGATGGGCTTGCCGCAGGCCAGCCCGGAGATGGTCTGGTTCACCACCGCCTGGAAGATGGACGCGGCCAGGTCGGGCTTGGACGCGCCCTCGTTGATCAGCGGCTGGATGTCCGTCTTGGCGAACACGCCGCACCGGGCGGCGATGGGATAGATCTGCTGATAGGACGCCGCAGCCTCGTTCAGCCCCGCCGCGTCGGTCTGCAAAAGGGCGGCCATCTGGTCCACGAAGGAGCCGGTACCGCCGGCGCAAACGCCGTTCATCCGCTCCTCCAGTCCGCCGGTGAAGTAGATGATCTTGGCGTCCTCGCCGCCCAGCTCGATGGCCACGTCCGTCTGGGGCGCGGCAGCCTTCAGGGCGGCGGCTACCGCCACCACCTCCTGCACGAACCCAATGTCCAGCGCCCGGCCCAGATTGATGGAGCCGGAGCCGGTGATCTTCGCCTTCAGGGCGCACTCGCCCAGCTGCTCCCGCGCCGCCCGCAGCAGCGCCGCCAGCGTCTGCTGGGTGTGGGCGCAGTGGCGCTCGTACCGGCCGAAGAGCAGCTGCCCCTCCCCGTCCAGCACCACCAGCTTTACCGTCGTGGAGCCAATGTCTATACCCGCTGTGTATTCTGTCATCACGATTCCCCTGGAAATGTCTCTGTGCTATGAACGCGCCGAAGCGCGTCCGAGCATATATTTTATCCAATACAATAGCTTCTGTCAAGCCGTCAGACCGTCACTATATCTATTGACAGGGCAAAAAATCAGTCCTAAAATAAAATAAACATATATGAACTGTAGGTTTTTGGCTTTTTTGGCACTGGGAGGAACAGAGCGAGGCATGGACAGCAAGAGCAGGCTGGAGGGAAAAACGGTATACACGGCGCTGGACGATCTGCCCTACGGCGAGGAGAACAGTCCGGACGCCACCGGCAGGGTCGGCCGCATCCAGGTACCGGAGGGCATAGCCAACAAGCGGCTTTATCGCGACGTGCTGCTGATCGCCTGGCCCAGCCTGGTGGAGCTCATCCTCACCCAGCTGACCAGCATGGCCGACCAGGTGATGGTGGGCCGGCTGCCCGGCCAGGAGGGCATCGCCGCGCTGGCGGCGGTGGGACTGGCCACCCAGCCGAAGTTTCTGCTGATGACCATGATCCAGGCCATGAACGTGGGCGCCACGGCCATGGTGGCCCGGTTCCGGGGCCAGCAGGACCGGGACGGCGCCAACCGGGTGTTCAAGCACGCCATGCTTCTAAACGCCGTCATGTCGGTGCTGTTCATGGTCCTGGGCCTTATCTTCTGCGAGCCCATGATCCGGTTCATGGGCGGCTCCGGCATCTCCGAGGACACCATCGCCCAGGGCGTGACGTACCTGAACATCCAGATGTACGGCTTCATCCCCCTGTGCCTGGCCATCACCGTGACGGCTGCGCTGCGGGGCATCGGCGACACCCGCACCCCCATGCTGTACAACACCCTTTCCAACGTCATCAACCTCTTTTTCAACTACGTGATGATCTACGGCCACTTCGGCGTGCCCAAGATGGGCGTGGCGGGCGCCTCCTGGGCCACCATCATCGGCCAGACATGTGCCTTTCTCATCGCCATGACGGTGGCGCTGCGGAAAAAGCACTACGTGTACCTGGACTTTAAGGAGAAATTCACCTTCGACAAGCGGCTCATGGGCCGGGTGGTGGGCATCGGCGTGCCCTCCATGCTGGAGCAGCTGTTCATGCGGGCTGGCATCATCATCTACACCCAGCAGGTCACCGGCTTGGGCGACACCATCTTCGCCACCCACCAGGTATGCATGAACGTGCAGTCGCTGACCTTTATGATGGGCCAGGCCTTCGCCAACGCCGCCACCACCCTCATGGGCCAGTCCATCGGCAAGCGGCGCTACGACATGGCCGCCGTGTACATGCGCAGGACCCGGGATCTGGGCGTGGCATCGTCCTTCATCCTGATGGCGCTGATGGTGCTCTTCAACCGGCAGATCATCGCCATTTTCAAGAACACCCCGGAGATCGTGGACATGGGCGCGCCTATCCTCATCCTGCTGGCCGCCAGCCAGCCCTTCCAGGCCGACCAGTTCATCGTGGCCGGCGGCCTGCGCGGCGCGGGCGACACCCGCTTCCCCGCCGTGGTGATGGCGGTGACGGTGCTGGGTGCCCGGACCCTGATATGCATCGTGCTGGTGAACGTGTTCCACCTGGGCCTCTGGGGCGCGTGGATAGCGCTGGTGTCCGACCAGCTGCTGCGCACGGTGCTCATGGCGGTGCGCTACCGCTCCGGCCGCTGGAAGCGGCTCGCCCTGGGCCGCAAGCACAGTGCTGCCCAGCCGGCGTAAAGTTCGTAATCTTATAAGGAGGTCATATCCTATGAGCGATATTCTCAGCGCCATCGCGGCCAGAAGCTCCACCCGTGGCTACAAGGCGGAAAAGCTGACGGAAGAGCAGCTGCATGCCCTTCTCCAGGGCGGTCTGCAGGCCCCCACCGCCGCCAACCGGCAGGAGATACACTTCACCGCCGTGCAGGGCGACTCCCCCCTGCTTGGCCAGATCGAGCAGGAGAAAAACGTCCTGGCCGGCGCTCAGCCGTCCGCCAACTTCTACTACGACGCCCCTGTGGTACTCTTTGTCAGCGGCGACGCGTCCTTCCCCTGGACGGCGGTGGACGCGGGCATCGCCGTGGAGAACATCGCCCTGGCCGCCGAGGGCCTGGGCCTGGGCAGCGTCATCATCGGCTGCATCAAGGCCGCCATGCTGGGCGAAAAGAAGCAGTCCTTCGCCCAGGCGCTGGGCTTCCCCGAGGGCTACGACTTCCAGGTGGCCATCGCCGTGGGCCCCAAGGCAGCGTCCAAGGAGCCCCACGCCTGCGACTGGGAGAAGAACGTCACCGTCCTCTGAAAAGCACCGTATACAAACAAAGGTCCGCACCTTTTTCAAAACGGAAGAGGTGCGGACCTTTATTGATCAGGCGCTCGTCTGCTCCCGATGCTTATCACGCCGTCGAACCGCCCCAAATACGCCTTTGACCAATCGTGGGTGACGACGATACGCGTCACGCCCTTAAGAGCAAAAATAAATTCGTTGATCATCTTCACGCTTTCCGGGTCCAGGCCGGTGGTGGGTTCGTCGAAGATCAGTATTTTGGGCTTTCGCCGCAGGGCGCGGGCGATGTTGATCCGCTGGCGCTCGCCGCCGGAGATCTTGTCGCCAAAATCCCCCAGAGGCACATCCCCCACCCGCCGGGCCAGTTCGGTCAGATCCAGCCTCCGGATAATCGCCCGGTATTCCTCCGAATCCGGTCCGGGCTGGCCGCCGAACAGGGTGATATTCTCATATAGAGAGGCGTTGAACAGATAAGGCGTCTGGTCCACCACGCCCACCAGCTCATATACCTCCCGTTCGGAGAGCCGGCGGACGTCCTGCCCGGCCAGGGAAATGGTCCCCTGGTGATCGTCGTAGTACTTGAGCAGCAGCTTTACCAGCGTGGATTTTCCGCTGCCGCTCTCCCCCACCACCGCGTAGCAGCCCCCGGGAGCAAAGCGCGCGGTCAGCCCGCTGTAGAGCCGCCGGCCGCCAAAGGCAAAGGACACATCGTCATAGACGACCTCCGGCTGCGGGGACAGGGGCAGGCCGCTGTCTGCGGGGCAGGGCAGCTCCATTTGCCCTTGCAGCTTTTCCCGTATCTTTCTGGACGCGCGTATCTCCACGATATAGCCGGTGAGGTTGGAAAAGTAGTTGGAGATATTGACAAAATAGGTCCGGGCGGCAACGAGCATGCCCACTGTCATCACGCCCCGGATGGCCAGCCAGCCGCCCAGGACCGTGCAGGCGACGGAGGCCAGGGACGCGACCGACAACAGTGTCTGAAATGTCATGTTCCCAACAAGCTCATTTTTGGACCAGGCCCGCTGACGAGACCTGCCGGCGTCGGCGTATCGCCGCAAGAACGTTTCCTCCGCTCCGGCCGCGCGTATCACCTCGCAGCCCTCGATGGCCTCCTTGAGCACGCTGGTATAGCCCTCGGCGGCTTTCGAGTAGGCGTTGGCGCATTTTGTTCCCAGCTTCGTGAAGGGCCGCATGACCGCCAGGGGGATGGCCGCAGCGATAAGGGCGGTCAGCAGCAAGAGCGGATGCATCCGGAGGAGCATCCACGAGGCCGCGAGGATGGAGGCGGCGCTTGTGAAGAACAGGGGGATATAGCGCAGATACTGCTGGAACAGCTCCACATCCGTGGTGAGCAGATTCAGGTAATAGGCGTCCGGCTCCTCTCGGAATCTCTTCAGCGGGCGGCGCAGCAGGTTTCCCATGATACCGGTCTTCAGCCCCACCTCCCCGTCGGCGATGACCGCCAGCCGGGAGGACGTCATGGCCGCGTCCATCCCATAGCTCACGATGGTAAGTCCGGCGCTCAGCAGGGCCGCCCGCAGTAGCCCGTCCATATCGGCCGTTGTCACACAGTCGATCAGGCGTCCGTTGATATAGGCGATGAACACAAGAAGGACGGACTGGGCGGCATACAACAGGCACGTCAGCGCCATGAGCCATTTTCCCTTGGAAGTCAGCGTTTTCATTTCTCTCCCCCTGACGTCGTGACCATGTGAGGATAACGCCGCAGGGACGTAAAGTGAATATCGTTTCCTGTTGGCCGAAAATAACACAAAACGACAGGGTATCCTGACATAGGGGGTGATATAATGGACCCACCCTGGTGAGAAGGAGGCGCATCCATGAGAGAGTTATTTCTTGGCGAATACATCCGGCAGGAACGGCGGAAGCAGGGACTGACCCAGGAGCGGCTGTGCGCCGGCATTTGCGAGCCCATCACCATCTCCCGGCTGGAAAACGGGAAGCAGATGCCCTCCTATGGCCGTGTCCGTGCCCTTCTCCAGCGGCTTGGCCTGCCGGACGAGCGGTTTTATGCCCTGCTGAGCAAGCACGAGCTGGAGATCAAGACCCTGGAGGATGAGATCCGCGCCGACGTGATACGATTCGAGCGGGCGTCACCGGAGGACCGGCCCCGTATCCGGGCGGCGGGACTGCAAAAGCTGGAGGAACTGGAAAAGCTCACAGAGCCCGACGACCGGCTCAGCCGGCAATACATCATAGCCAGGCGGGTGACCTTGGGCAAGCCGGACGGCCCTTACCGGCCGGAAGAGCGGCTGGAGCTGCTGCTGGACGCTTTGCGCCTTACAGTCCCCGGCCTTGACCTGGAGGCGCTCGACCTGGGTCTGTACAGCATGGAGGAGACCACGCTGCTCAACCAGATCGCCATAACCTATTCGCAGTTGGGGCAGCCCAAAAAAGCGATCGATATTTACCGCCAATTGCTCAGGTATGTGCAGAAGCACTATTCCTCCGGGATGTCCCGGTACGCCGGGAAACTGACACTGATCGCCTGCAACTACGCCCATGAGCTCTTTAAGGTTGGGCGCTACGACGACGCGCTGGAGGCGGCGGAGCTGGGGAGGAAGGCCTGCGTGGAGTACGCGCACTATCAATTCCTTCCCATCATTTTGCACCTCATGGGCGAATGCCGTTTCCGTCAGGGCGATGTGGACCGATGCAAAGAATACTACCGGGATGCGTACTGTCTCTATAAAGTCATCGGCGATGAGCATGACCGGCTGCTTTTGGAAAAGGACATAGCGGAGCATTTGGGCCTGCGATTCCCCTTTTGAGCTGCGTTGAAAAACGAGGGAGACGGCTTCTGCACAAGCGTCTCCCCCGTTTTCTTGTTATGTCCGCATCCGGCGTGACCAGCGCAGGACGGCGAAAGGCGTGCAGGCCAGGCCCAGCAGCACCGGCACGGCCAGAAGCAGATACGGCGACCAGATGTAATGGCCGAAGATGCGGAAGGTGTTGGTGCGGAAGATGTCCGCGCTGCTGCCCACCAGGGGCAGCAGGTCCAGGGCCTTTTGCGCGCCCATGGGCAGGTACTGGGCGGCGATAGCCGGGCCATACACCGCCGCCAGGCTCAGCAGCAGCGCCAGCACGTTGCTTTTCACCAGCGCCGACAGCAGCATCACCACCCCCGCGTACCCCAGGGCTCCCAGCAGCGCATAGCCGTATTCGTATATCTCCGCCTGGAGCATGTTCATGGGGGCCACGGCCAGCAGCTTGATAAGCTGGATGGGCATGTCCCACCCGGCCGTGCCAAGCCAAATGAGCTGGGCGGCGACGCCTCCCACGGTCAGCAGCGTGAACAGCTCTGCAGTGAAGGCCAGGCCGCTGAGCACCTTCACCAGGGCCAGGCTGTGCCAGCCTCTCTCCGTGGTCAGCAGCAGCGCCGCCGCGCCGCTGTGCCACTCCCCGGCGAAGGTGGACGAGAGCACGATGGCCAGAAACAGGGCCATGACCGTGCCCATGTCCGGCAGCGCGTCGCCCAGCAGAAGCTGCCAGCCGCTGGTCCACTGGTACCGGAACGGCTCCTCCACTCTCTCGTTCATCCCCAGCAGCAGCTCCCATTCCGGGCCGACCCCCTGGCCCTGGCTGTGGAGGAATTCCTCCAGCACCGCCTGCCGCCGGGCGTAAAACCCCGTCAGCTGGGACGTGTCCACGTAGTAGGCCATCAGGATGGAATAAAGCCCCCTGTCCTGTTCCTCCATCTCCGGATAGAGCTGACCCAGCCAGCCGTTGAACAGGGTCCGCTCGCTGCGCCCCAGCTCGCTCTCCAGGCCTGCGGCGTCGTCACGCTGCAGGTCGGCCACCATCCGCTGGAAGGTCTCGTCCGTGAGCACGCCGCCGTACCGGGCCGCCCTAGCCTGGCTTGCCCGTATCTGGGACCAGCCGTCGAAGTAGTTGCCGAAGGCGCTGGTAGCGTCAGCCTCGCTGCCAAAGCCGAACCACTGGTAGTTCAGCACCCCGCAGAATATGACCATGTAGACGAAGCACAGCGCCACGCACAGCCGGGTGCCGGTCCTTCGCCACAGCTTTTTGTGCTCCAATGCGAACAGCTCCATATCACGCCTCCTCCGCGCCGAAATGATAGAGATACAGATCCTCCATGGTGGGCGTGCAGGGCACGGCGTGTCCGTCCGGCCGGCTGTCCGCCACCAGGCGCAGCACCGCCCGGTCTCCCTCGTGGCGCAGATTGACCACCGTGAAGTCCTCCTGCCAGGCCCTGACCCGGTCCGCCGGGACAGAGAGCTCCCACACCTTCCCCTCCGCCTGGCGCACAAGCTCCGGCACCGTGCCCCGGAGGATGAATTTCCCGTCCTTCATCACGAACACCCGGTCCGCGATGGCCTCCACGTCCGACACGATGTGTGTGGACAGTATCACGATGCGGTCCCCGGCATAGTCCGCCAGCAGATTTCTCAGGTGCACCCGCTCCTTGGGGTCCAGCCCCGCCGTGGGCTCGTCCAGGATGAGTATCTGCGGGTCGTTCAAAAGCGCCTGGGCGATGCCCACCCGCTGCTTCATGCCCCCGGAGAAGGTGCGCAGCTTTCTGTCCGCCGCGCCCTGCAGCCCCACAGTGCGCAGAAGCTGGCGCACCCGCCCGGCAGCGATGCTGCGGGGGATGCCCTTGAGGGCGGCGATGTACGCCAGAAATTCCGACGCGGTATAGCCCGGGTAGTACCCGAAGTCCTGGGGCAGATACCCCAGCACGGTGCGGTAGGCCGCGCCCATGGCGGCCGTGTCCTCCCCGTCCCAGAACACCTGGCCGGAGGTAGGCTCCAAAATGGCGCACAGCATGCGCATCAGCGTGGTCTTGCCCGCGCCGTTGGCCCCCAGTAGGCCGTATACGCCCGGGCCCAGTCTGGCGCTGACGCAGTCCACAGCGATCTTCCTGCCGTAGTGCTTCGTCAGCCGGTCAAGCGTAAGTTCCATATATCCTTCCCTCCCTATTCGCACGGATGATGAAGTATATCTCCCGGACGAAAAACGCTGCGAACAGCATGAACGCGGCCAGCCACACGCCTACGGCTGGTATCTCGTATAGTCTCGGGCAGAGCTTTGCCGAGCCGTACCAGAAAAGGCAGGAGCCCAGCGCCAAGGCCGCGCTCATGGCCATGCCGTCCCGCCCACGCCGGCGGATGACGGCCAGGGTGACGCTCATGCAGGCCAGGTATGGCACCAGGCAGTAGAGGATCATCCGCCCCATCTGCCGGCAGGAGCCGGCCATGCGCGCCTGCAGCGCCAGCAGCAAGGTCATGCACACCAGGTCCGCGCCCCCCGCCAGGACCAGCTTTGCCAGCGTCAGCTGGGCTGCGGAGGCCCGCGTGGCCGCCTCCAGCTCGCTCACGCCCCGGTAGCGGCCCCGGAACAGGGCGGGCATGACCGCCAGCGCGAACAGCGGGATATAGGCCGGCAGCGTCTGAAGATGGTCCGCCGCGCCGTACACGTGCAGCCCGACCAGCAGCAGCGCCGCCGCCTGGCATGCCAGGATAAGACCGCCCTCGAAGCGGAATATCTCTGACAGGAAGCCCCAAAAGCCCAGCTGCGGCTCCGTCCGGGGCCGCTGGCCCACGATCTGCGCGCACAGCACCGCCGTCTGCTCCATCCGCTTTGGCGCTGGCATGCTTCCCAGCGAGGAGCGCAGCAGCGCCTCCAGTTCGTCATTTTTCATTGCCGTACACCTCCCGCATGATCTTCAGCGCGCACCGGACCCGGCTCTGGGCCGTGCGCAGCGTGCAGCCCGTCACCGCCGCGATCTCGCGGTAGCTCAGCTGCTCGCCGTACCGCAGCGCCACCGCCCTTCGCTGCTCCGGACTGAGGGCCGCCATGAGCCTGTCCGCCTCCGCCCTGTCCTCCGCCTGGCCGATGGCGTTGCTCTCGTCCGGCAGCTGTTCCTCCAGGGGGTACTGCCGCAGCCTGCGGCTCTCGTCGATGCACAGCCGGTCCGCGATGGTATAGAGGAACGCCCGGAATTTGCCCCGGCCATGGTATCGGTCCAGGGACCGGAACAGCTTCAAAAACGTCTCCTGGGTCAGGTCCTCCGCCCTGTCGGCGCTGCCGCACATGCGCCGGCAGTACCGCAGGATGGGACCGTACCAGCGGCGCACCAGCTCCCCGGCGGCGTCCTCGTCGCCCTGCCGTATCCGCTCCACCAGCTCGTCGTCGCTCACCGCGCCGCCCCCTTTCGCTGCATGTCTCTGGTATTTATAACGCGCCAGAGGCCCAAAATGATCATTGTCCCCTTGTCCGGGGCGATTTTGCATGGTATAATGTTCCAAAATACATAAAGACAGGAGAGATCGCCATGATCACCAATGCCTATTTGAAGCGCGTATACGAGGATGTCTGCCGCCGGGACAGCCACGAGCCGGAATTCCTGCAGGCCGTGCAGGAGGTCTTCGAGTCCCTGGAGCTGGTGATAGACCAGCACCCCGAGTGGGAGAAGGCCGGGCTCATCGAGCGGTTCGTGGAGCCGGAGCGGGTGGTGGAATTCCGCGTCCCCTGGGTGGACGATACCGGCGCGGTCCGGGTCAACCGGGGCTTCCGCGTGCAGTACAACTCCGCCATCGGCCCCTATAAGGGCGGGCTTCGCTTCCACCCCTCCGTGAACCTGTCCGTCATCAAGTTCCTGGGCTTTGAGCAGGTGCTGAAAAACTCCCTGACCACGCTGCCCATGGGCGGCGGCAAGGGCGGGTCCGACTTCGACCCCAAGGGAAAGAGCGACGGCGAGGTCATGCGCTTCTGCCAGAGTTTCATGACGGAGCTTTACCGCCACATCGGCCAGTTCACCGACACCCCCGCCGGCGACATCGGCGTGGGCGGCCGGGAGGTGGCCTACCTCTACGGGCAGTATAAGCGCATCGTGGACCGGTTCGAGGCCGGCGTGCTCACCGGCAAGGGCCTGACCTTCGGCGGGTCCCTGGCCCGCACCCAGGCTACAGGCTATGGCCTGTGCTACTACGCTGCCGAGGCCCTGGCCAACCAGAAGAACGACGGCTTCCAGGGCAAGACCGTGGTGGTCTCCGGTTCCGGCAACGTGGCCCAGTACGCCGCAGAGAAGTGCATGCAGCTGGGCGGCAAGGTGGTGGCCATGAGCGACTCCCAGGGCTACGTCTACGACCCCAAGGGCATCGACCTTGCGGTGCTGTTCGACATCAAGCAGCGCCGCCGCGCCCGCATCAGCGTCTACGCCGACGAGGTGGCCGGCTCCGAGTACCACGAGGGCTGCAAGGGCATCTGGACCGTCAAGTGTGACGTCGCCCTGCCCTGCGCCTCCCAGAACGAGATGGACGAGGCCGGCGCCAAGGCCCTGGTGGCCAATGGCTGCATCGGCGTGTTCGAGGGCGCAAACATGCCGCTGACCCCCGAGGCCATCGCCGTGGTCCAGTCCAACGGCCTGCTCTACAGCCCCGGCAAGGCCTCCAACGCCGGCGGCGTGGCCACCTCCGGTCTGGAGATGACCCAGAACTCCATGCGCCTGAGCTGGTCCTTTGAAGAGGTGGACGAGCGTCTGCACACCATCATGAAGAACATCTACGCCGCATGCTACGACGCCTCCGTCCAGTGCGGCAAGCCCGGCGACCTGATGGTAGGCGCCAACGTGGCCGGCTTCCTGAAAGTAGCCGAGGCCATGATGGCCCAGGGCGTCGTGTAAGATATGATTTGGCAGACAAAAGCCCCGGAAAGCAGCCGCTTTCCGGGGCTTTTTCTTTTCGTTCACTCCGCCGCCCAGCCTTTTGCCCGTTCCACGGCCCGGTGCCAGCCCTCCAGCAGGCGTCCGGCCTCCTCCGGGGCCATGCGCGGCTCGAAGCGTCTCTCGGTCCGGCGCAGCTGCTGCACCTGGGAAAGGTCCGTCCACAGCCCGGCGGACATGCCCGCCAGAAATGCCGCGCCCATAGCGGTGGTCTCCACCGACGCCGGCCGGTCGATGGGCCGCTGGAGCACGTCGGCCTGGAACTGCATGAGAAAATCGGACACCGACGCGCCGCCGTCCACCCGCAGCACGTCCATCTTATAGCCGCCGTCAGACTCCATCAGGCCCAGAAGGTCCGCCACCTGATAGGCGATGCCCTCCAGCACCGCCCGGCAGATATGGGCCTTGCCGGTGCCCCGGGTGACGCCCACCAGCGCGCCTCTGGCATAGGGGTCCCACCAGGGCGCGCCCAGGCCGGTGAAAGCGCTGACCAGGTACGCCCCGCCGGCGTCCGGCACCGTCTCCGCCAGCTCGTCGCACTCATGGGCTGTGGCGATGAGCCCCAGCTCGTCCCGCAGCCACTGGATGGAGGAGCCGGCGTTGAACACGCTGCCCTCCACTGCGTAGGCGGTCTTTCCGCCCACCTGCCAGGCCACGCTGGTCAGCAGGCCGTTTTCGCTCCGGGGCGCGGAGGGCCCCACGTTCATCAGTGTGAAGCAGCCGGTGCCGTATGTATTTTTTGCCTGGCCGGGCCGGATGCAGCCCTGGCCCAGCAGCGCCGCCTGCTGGTCCCCCGCGGCGCCGCACACCGGTATCCCCTCCAACTGCTCCAGGCCGGGGATGCCGCGCTTGACGCGCCCGAACTCGATGGCGTTGGGCATAGCCGCAGGCAGCACGGTCATGGGCACGTCCAGCGCCCGGCACAGGTCCTCGTCCCACCGCAGCGCGCCGATGTCGAAGAGCATGGTCCGGGAGGCGTTGGCGTAGTCCGTCACATGCTTTCCGGTCAGGTTCCAGATGAGCCAGCTGTCCACCGTGCCGAACAGCAGCTGTCCCTGCTCGGCCCGTGCGCGGGCGCCGGGGACGTTATCCAGTATCCACTTGATCTTCGTGCCGGAGAAATAGGGGTCCGGCACAAGGCCCGTGGTCCGGCGTATCTGGTCGGCCAGTCCGTCGTCCACCAGCCGCTGCACGATGGGCGCGGTGCGCCGGCACTGCCAGACGATGGCGTTGTACACCGGCTGGCCCGTCTGCCGGTCCCAGACGATGGCGGTCTCCCGCTGGTTGGTGATGCCGATGCCCACGATGTCCGCCGCCGCCAGGCCGGAGCGCTCGAACGCCGCTCCAAGGGCGTGTATCTGGGTGTTCAGGATGTCCATGGGGTCGTGCTCCACCCAGCCGGGCTGAGGGTAGTGCTGCTCAAAGGGGTATTGGGCCTGGGCGACGATGCTCCCCTCCCGGTCGAAGATGATGGCGCGGGAGCTGGTGGTGCCCTGGTCCAGGGCGATCACATATCCGTTCATGGCTGGCCTCCTTGTTGACGCTGCACGCAAAATAGATTAAAATATGTCAGTAGCATTATAGCAGAATGGGAGAGCGATTTCCATGGTCCAGACAAACGATCTCACATTCCCCTCCACGGATGGGATACATGACATACACTACAGCCTGTGGATGCCGGACGGGCCGGTGCGGGCGGTGGTGCAGCTGGTGCACGGCGTGGCGGAGTACGTCGGCCGCTATGACGCCTACGCCCGGTATATGACGCAAAACGGCATCGCTGTGGCGGGCGACGACCATCTTGGCCACGGACGGACCATCCGTGACGGCAAGGAGCTGGGCTGGTTCGGTGAGGAAAAGGGCTGGGAGCACGTCACCGAGGACGAAAAGCGGCTGCACGATCTGCTGCATGAGCGGTATCCCGGCGTGCCCATGGTGCTGTACGGCCACAGCATGGGCAGCTTCATCGCCCGCACGTACTTAGGCTGGCACCCGGATGACTTCGACGCCTGCGTGCTGTCCGGCACCGGCGGCCAGTCCCCCGCCATGTGCGCCGCAGCCCGCTTTCTGGCCGGCCGGGAGGTGAAAAAGCACGGCAGCGGCTATCGCAGCCAAATGCTGCAAAAGCTTGCCTTCGGCAGCTACATGAAGGGCATCGACGACCCCATCAGCCCAAACGACTGGATATGCCGTGACCCGGTGGTGATACGGGCCTACCACGCGGACCCGCTGTGCGGCTTCACCGGTACGGCGGGGCTGATGCGGGACATGGCCGAGGGTCTGACTCTCATCGGCAAGCGCTCCCACATGGCCAGGATGAATAAGGATATGCCGGTGCTGTTCACCGCCGGCAGCGCGGACCCGGTGGGCGGCTGGGGCAAGGGCGTGGAAAAGGTGGCCGCCGACTTCCGCCGGGTCGGGATGCGGGACGTGACCGTGAAGCTATGGCCCGGCATGCGCCACGAGATACACAACGAGCTGGGAAAAGAGGCCGTCTGGCAGGACACGCTGGATTGGATAAACGCGAAGATATGAAAAAGCAGGAGGCGGCGCCTCCTGCTTTTTTACTGCGCCGCTCCCTCCATCTGGCGGCGGCGGGCAAGGTTGATCATGCCCTCGTTCATGTCGTTGAGGTTCTGCAGCATCCGCCCCGCGCCGAAAGCGGTGCAGGAGAGCGCGTCGTCCACCAGGATGGTGTCGATGCCGGTGCGCTCGGCTACCAGCCTGTCCAGGCCCCACAGCTGGCTGCCGCCGCCGGAGAGCACGATGCCGTTTTGGGACACGTCCCCCACCAGCTCGGGCGGCGTGCGCTCCAGCACTGTGTGGATGGCCTCCATGAGCCGGTCCATGGGCTCCTCCAGCGCCTCGATCATATCCGTGGAGCTGATGGTGACGCTCCGGGGCAGACCGGTCACCAGGCAGCGTCCCTTCACCTCCTCGTAGGACACCTCCGGCCGGGCGTATACGCAGCCGATGGAGATCTTCAGCTCCTCCGCCGTGCGGGCGCCGATGAGCAGATTGTGCTTTTTGCGCACAAAGCGGACGATGGCCTCGTCGAAAGACGCGCCGGCGGTCTTGACGGACTGCTGCTCCACCACGCCGCCCAGGCTGACCACGGCCACCTCGGTGGTGCCGCTGCCGATGTCCACGATCATATGCCCGTCGGCCTTGGTGATGTCGACGCCCGCGCCCACGGCTGTGGCCAGGGACGACTCCACCAGATACACCTTCCGCGCGCCGGCCTCGATGGCCGCGTCGATGAGCGCGCGCTCCTCCACGCCCGTGATGCTTCCCGGCACGCAGATGAGCACGCGGGGCTTGAACAGGCTGAAGGATGTGATGCGGCTGATAAACTCCTTGAGCATCCGGGCGGTCATATCGTAATCGGAGATGACGCCGGCCACGATGGGACTGATGGGCACGATGTTGGCCGGGGTGCGGCCCAGCATCTTTTTGGCCTCCTCGCCGATGCGCAGAAGCCGTCCGTTGGTGCTGTCCATGGCCACCAGGGAGGACTCCCGCAGGCGGATGCCTCTGCCCTGTACGTAGATGAGCGTGGTCATGGTGCCCAGGTCGATGGCGATGTCTCTTTCAAAAAACAGCATGGTATCTCTCTCCTTTTAGCGGGTGCTGGCCAGCGTGGCGCACCGTACATCCTCCGCTCCGGCCATCAGCAGGGTCTTGGCGCATTCCGAGAGCGTGGAACCGGTGGTCACTATATCGTCGATGAGCAGTATCCTCTTTCCTTTGATGAGCGCCGGGTCCGCCGCGCGGTAGGCTCCGGCGATATTCACTTTACGCTTGGCGGGATCGCCCGTCCGGGACTGGGGCTTCACGCCCGGCCGCTTGCGCAGCACCCGCACCGGCTCACGCCGCAGACGCCTGCCCGCCTCCCGGGCCAGCAGCTCCGCCTGATCGTAGCCCCGTTTGCGTCGGCGGCGAGCGTCCAGAGGCACCCAGGAGAGGATGTCGTACTCCCCCTCCAGGTCCTCGTAGATGCAGCTGGCCAGCAGCTCCCCGAAGGCCTCGGCGTATGCCTGGGCGCCGGAAAACTTATAGCGCAGGATGGCGCTCTGCACGTCCGCCTCATAGTACAGCGCCGAGACGCATTCGGAGAAGAAATCTCCCCGTCTGCGTCCGCCGCCCTCCGTCACCGGCATCTTCTCCCGGCAGGCGGGACATATCCGTGGCCGGCCCGGCGCGATGAACTGCCGGCACAGGATGCATCGGGTGGGATAGACCAGGTCCAGCGCCCAATCGACGAGCTCACGTATCCTCATCGCTCATCAGCCTAGCGTACAAGCCGCTGTACCGCTTGGCGCGGCGGGCGTTTTCCACCATGGTCCGCACCACCTGTTCGTCTCCCACGATCACCAGCAGCTCCGCCGCCCGGGTGACGGCGGTGTATAAAAGGCTGCGGTACATCAGCTGGGGCGCGGCGCGCACCGCGCTGAGCACCACCGCCCGGTATTCGCTGCCCTGGGATTTGTGCACCGTGGTGGCCCAGGCGTGATCCAGCTCCGCCGCCTGCTCGAAGGCATACTCCGTCATGCGTCCGTCGAAATCCACGGTAAAGCTCTCGCTGGCCGGGTCCACCGCGCGGATGTAGCCGATGTCCCCGTTAAAAACGCCGCTGCCGCTCTCCAGAGACTCGGTCTTCCACTCCAGATCGTAGTCGTTGCGTATCTGCATCACCCGGTCGCCCTCCCGATAGATACGGCCGGCGAACTCGAATTCCTGCTTGCTCCCCGGCTGAGGCGGGTTGAGGGCCTGCTGGAGCAGGCGGTTGAGCGCCTCCGTGCCGGCAGGGCCCTTGCGGGTGGGAGTGAGCACCTGTATCTGGCCGGATGGGATGCCCATATTTTTGGGAAGCCGCTCCTGGCACAGGCTGACGATGGTCTGGGCTGCGGCGTCGGGATCCAGGCGGCGCATAAAGTAGAATCCGTCCTTGTTCTCCCGCAGCTGGGGCATCTCGCCCCGGTCGATCTGATGGGCGCACAGCACGATGCGGCTGGTCTGCTTCTGCCGGAATATCTCCGTCAGGCGCACCGTCGCGGCCGCGCCGCTGCGTATCACGTCCCGGAACACCGCCCCCGGTCCCACCGACGGCAGCTGGTCCTTGTCCCCCACCAGCACCAGCCGGCAGGAGGGTCCCAGCGCTGCCAGCACAGCCCGCATCAGGCTCATATCCACCATGGAGCACTCGTCCAGCACCAGCGCGTCGCAGCGCAGCCGGTCGCTCTCGTTCTTTTTGAAAACGGTGCTGTCCGTCTCCGGGGAGAACGCGGCGCCCAGCATCCGGTGGATGGTGGATGCCTCCCGGCCGGTCAGCTCGGAAAGGCGCTTGGCCGCCTGGCCCGTAGGCGCGGCCAGCAGGGTCTCCAGGCCCATGGCGTCGAACAGCGCCAGCACCGCCCGCACGGAGGTGGTCTTGCCCGTGCCGGGACCGCCGGTGATGACCACCAGCTGCTTTTCCACGGCCGCGTCCAGGGTCCGGCGCTGCTGGGGGGCAAAATGGATGCCCTGCTCCCCTTCCAGCTTCTCGATGACGCGCTGCACGTTCACGGTACGGGTCTGATAGGTGTGCTCCGCCATCTGGCGCAGCCGGTGGGCCACATACACCTCCGCTGCGTACAGGTCGGACAGATAGCAGGCCGTCACGTTGGACACCGGCTCGACCACCACGTCGCCCCCGTCCAGCAGGATGTCCAGCCCCTCCCCGATCTGCTCCGCGTCCACGCCGATCAGCTGGGCAGTGGCGGCGGTGAGCTTGTCCACCGGCAGGAAGCAGTGGCCATTGTCGCTGTTGTGGCGCAGCTCGAACAGCAGCGCCGCCGCGATGCGCAGCGGGGAGTCGGACTCCACGCCCTTGGAAAGAGCCAGCGCGTCCGCCTGGGCAAAGGTGCCGCCCACCTGCACGCTGGAGAGGATATAGGGATTCTGCTCCAGCATGTCCATCGCGTCGTCGCCATACAGGCGGTACAGCCGCAGAGCCAGCACCGGCGCGATGCCGGCGCTGCCCAGAAACTCCATCAGCGTGCGCATCCCGGTCTGCCGGCGGAACGCCGCGCTCATCTGCCGCGCCTTTTCCAGGCTGATGCCCCGGATGGCGGTCAGCTTCTCCGGGTGGCTGCGCAGCACTTCCAGGGAGTCGTCCCCGAACAGGCCCACGATCCGGCTGGCAGTTGCCGGACCGATGCCGCTGATGGTGCGGCTGGAAAGAAAATCGTATATAGCGTCAGCAGAGGTGGGCATGGTCCGCTCGGTGTACTCCGCCTTGAATTGCTCGCCGTAAGAGGCGTGGCGGGTCCAGCTGCCCCAAGCGGTCATGTTCTCTCCCGGCAGGGCCATGGGGATGCACCCCACCACCATAGCGTAAGAGCCGTCGTCCACAGCCAAGCGCAGGACGGTGTAGCCGTTCTCCTCGTTGAAGTAGATGACCGACGCGATACGGCCCTCCAGTTTTTCCAGCTGCTGCTCCTGCATGGTCAAAACAGCAGACTTATCACGCCGGCCGTAGCCAGGGATATGATGATCCCCGCTATCAGCACGCCCAGAATGATGGGCGGCAGCGCCTGGCGCATGCGCATGTTCAGCAGCGCCGCCACCAGCGCCCCGGTCCACGCGCCGGTGCCGGGCAGCGGTATCGCCACGAACAGCAGCAGCCCCCAGAACTCCGCCTGGCGGACCCGGTCGGCCTTTTTGCCGGAGCCCTTTGCCTCCAGCCAGGACACGAAACGCCTAGCGCGGGCGGACTTGCCCCGCAGCCAGTCCATCACCTCCCGCACGAAGGCGATGATGAACGGCGTGGGCAGGATGTTGCCCACCATGCTGATGACCGCCGCCTGCCACACAGGCAGGCCAAGGCTGGCCCCGATGGGTATGGCGCCCCGCAGCTCCACCACCGGCAGCATGGACACGATCAGCGTCACCAGGCCCCGGCCGACGCCGATCTGCGATATAAGCTCAGCGATCTCCATAGCGGAAACTCCTATCTCAACAGCGCTTTGCGCAAAAACTGTCCCGTATAGCTCTTCTCATCCAGCGCGCAGGCCTCCGGCGTGCCGGCGAACACCAGCTGACCGCCCTCGTCACCGCCCTCGGGGCCCAGGTCGATGATATAGTCCGCGCATTTTATCACGTCCAGGTTGTGCTCGATGACCAGCACCGTGTTGCCCGCGTCCGTCAGCCGCTGCAGGATGTCCAGCAGACGGGCCACGTCCGCCGTGTGCAGGCCGGTGGTGGGTTCGTCCAGGATGTAGAAGGTGCTGCCGGTGCTGCGCCGGGCAAGCTCCGTTGCCAGCTTCACCCGCTGGGCCTCGCCGCCGGACAGCGTGGTGGAGGACTGGCCCAGCTTCACGTAGCCAAGCCCCACGTCCCACAGGGTCTGCAGTTTTATGCGGATGGCCTCTTGGTTCTGGAAGAAGCCCAGCGCCTCCTCCACGGTCATGTCCAGCACCTGGGCGATGTTCTTGCCCTTGTAGCGCACCTCCAGGGTCTCCCGGTTGTAGCGGTTGCCGTGGCATACCTCGCAGGGAACGTACACGTCCGGCAGAAACAGCATCTCTATCTTCACCAGGCCGTCGCCGCAGCAGGCCTCGCACCGGCCGCCCTTCACGTTGAAGGAAAACCGGCCGGATTTATACCCCCGCAGCTTGGCGTCCTGGGTGGAGGCGAACAGGTCCCGTATGTCGTTGAAAAGGCCCGTATAGGTGGCCGGGTTGGACCGGGGCGTGCGGCCGATGGGGCTCTGGTCGATGTCGATCACCTTGTCCAGATACTCCAGTCCGGTGATGCTCCGACACTTGCCCGCCCGCACCTTCCGGCGGTTCAGATCGGCCCCCAGTTTTTTCTCGATGACCTCGTTGACAAGAGAGGACTTGCCGCTGCCGGACACGCCGGTGACGCAGGTGAACGCCCCCAGGGGGATGTCCACGTCCAGGTCCTTCAGATTGTTGGCCGCCGCGCCGCGCACGGAGAGGAAATGGCCGTTGCCCCTTCTGCGGCGGGCGGGCACGTCGATCCGCTTCGCCCCGGAAAGATACTGGCCGGTGATGGACTCCGGGCAGGCCATGATGTCCTCCGGCGTGCCGGCGCAGACCACCTGGCCGCCGTGGACCCCCGCGCCGGGGCCGATGTCCACCACCCAGTCCGCCGCGCGGATAGTGTCCTCGTCATGCTCCACCACGATCAGGGTGTTGCCCGCGTCGGTGAGCTGGCGCAGGGTATTGAGGAGCTTGGCGTTGTCCCGCTGGTGCAGGCCGATGGACGGCTCATCCAGCACGTACAGCACCCCCATCAGCGCCGAGCCGATCTGGGTGGCCAGACGGATGCGCTGGCTCTCGCCGCCGGACAGGGTCGCCGCGCCCCGTGAAAGGGTCAGGTACCCCAGCCCCACGCTCACCAGAAAATGCAGCCGCTGGCGTATCTCCTTGAGGATGCGGTCAGCGATGAGCGCCTGCTTCTCCGTCAGCTCCAGGCTCTCCAGGAACGCCAGCTCCTGGGTCACAGGCAGTCGGCTGAACTGGGCGATGCTCAGACCCCCCACCGTCACCGCCAGCACCTCCGGCCGCAGCCGGTCGCCGTGGCAGTCCGGGCAGTCGTACTCGCCCATGCACTCCTCCAGGGAGGCACGGGCCGAGGCGGACTGGGTCTCCTTATAGCGCCGCTCCAGGTTGTTGACGATGCCCTCGAAGTCCTTAGTGAGGGTGCCGTAGCCGGAGCCGCGCTCGTACCGCAGCTCCAGCGGCTCCCCGCCGGTGCCGTACAGGATGGCGTTGATGGCCGCCTCCGGCAGTGTGCCGATGGGGTCGTGCAGATCGAAATGATACCGCCGGGCCAGAGCCTCATAATACATCCGGCAGATGGAGTCGCCCCGGACGTTGGACCAGCCGTAGGCCGTCACGCCGCCGTCCATGATGGACAGGCCGGGGTTGGGCATGACCAGCGCCGGGTCCACCCGCAGCATGGTGCCCAGACCGCCGCAGGTGGGGCACGCGCCGTAGGGGGCGTTGAAGGAGAACATCCGAGGGGTCATCTCCTCGATGGAGATGCCGCAGTCCTCGCAGGCGTAGTTCTGGGAGAAGGTCAGCTCTCTCCCCTGACCGGTCAGCTCCACGCGGACCGTGCCGCCGGACAGGCCCATGGCCGTCTCCGCCGAGTCGGTCAGCCGCCGGAGGATGTCCTGGCGCATCACCAGACGGTCCACCACGATGTCGATGTTGTGCTTTTTGTTCTTGTCCAGAGGGATGTCCTCTGTCAGGTCGTATATGCTCCCGTCCACCCGAGCCCGGACGTAGCCGGAGCGCTGGGCGTCCTCGAATATCTTCCGGTGCTCCCCCTTCTTGCCCCGGATGACAGGGGCCAGCACCTGCATCTTGGTGCCCTCGGGCAGCTCCATGATCTGGTCCACGATCTGGTCGATAGTCTGCTGGCGTATCTCCTTGCCGCAGCGGGGGCAGTGGGGTATGCCGATCTGGGACCAGAGCAGACGAAGATAGTCGTGTATCTCCGTCACCGTTCCCACTGTGGACCGGGGGTTGCGGGAGGTCGTCTTCTGGTCGATGGAGATGGCAGGAGACAGGCCGCCGATGTAGTCCACGTCCGGTTTGTCCATCTGGCCCAGAAACTGCCGGGCGTAGCTGGACAGGCTCTCCACGTACCGCCGCTGACCCTCGGCGTAGATGGTATCGAAGGCCAGGCTGGACTTGCCGCTGCCGGACAGGCCGGTGAACACCACCAGCTTATCCCTGGGCAGCTCCACATCTATATTCTTCAGGTTATTGGCGCGGGCCCCCTGAATGACGATCTTTTCAGGCATAGTTCGATGCTTCCTCACGAGATGGCTGTAACGATTTATTATACACTATGAAAAACACAAATTACAATCCGTCGGCACAAATTTAATATAGCTGATGAAACACAGGCGAGGGCTCTGCTTCCGCCGGAGGGCACAGGGCCAGTATCTCGTCGGTCAGTGCCAGGAAATCCTCCCAGCGGCGGCATTTGCCCAGGCGCTTTGCATATGCCCCGCCGCCGGACAGGCCCTCCAGCATATAGCTCCAGATGGCCTTCATCCGGTGGATGGCGCTGCCCGGCCCGCCGAAGGCCGCTCAGTATGCCTCGCACAGCGCCTGATGGAACTGCCGCAGGGTCTGCCGGTCCGGCATGTTGCCGGCCAGCCAGGGCCGGGACACCAATCCCCTGCCGATCATCACAGCGCCCAGCGACGGAAAACGCGCCTGCAAAGCCGCCATGTCCGCCGCCGAGCGGACGTCGCCGTTATAGCACACCGGCGCGCGGCTGCGCTCCACCGCCTGGGCGAAGGCGTCCAGATGCGCGCTGCCGCCGTACTGCTCCTCCCGCGTCCGGGCGTGGACGATGAGCTGGCTGAGGGGGTAGTCGTTATATATGTCCAGGATGGCGGGAAATTCCGCCGTATCGCGGACACCCAGCCGGGTCTTGACGGACACGCGTACCGGACAGGCGGCAAAAATCCCGTCCAGCAGCCGGCGCAGGCTGTCCCGGTCCGCCAGCAGGCCTGCCCCCTTGCCCTTGGCCGTCACCGTGCCGGAGGAACAGCCCGCGTTCAGGTCGATCTCCCCGTAACCCATGTCCGCCAGCTGCCCCGCCGCCCAGAGAAAGTCCACCGGGCTCTTGGTCAGCAGCTGGGGCACGACAGATACGCCCCGGTTGTTCTCCGGGGCCACCTGGCGTAGCAGCCGAGGCGGGAACACGTGGTCCTTGGTGGGGCTGAGAAAGGGCGTGAAGTACCGGCCCGCGCCGGGAAAGTACCGGCTGTGGACGCGGCGGTAGATGTGGTCCGTGACGCCCTCCATGGGGGCAAAGTAGGTTTCCATAAAGTCCATTGTAACACACTTCTGCCCTGCGCGCAAGGATTTGGCCCGATGCTTGTCAATCCGTGGCGCATATGGTAGGATACAGGGGCGAGGTGTTGTACGTGATCGACGAGATACATTCGGAAAAGGACATGGAGGCCCTGGTACTGGAGTGGGGCCTGCTCCCCTTTTTCAAAAACGACCTTCCCGGCTTCTCCATCGAGGAGCATACGCCCCCGGAGCTGTGGTACGACTCCGAGAGCGGCGACTGGGCCCCCTGGGACTGGAAGGGCCCCGTGGCCCGGATGGGGACGTGCGTATACGGCAAGTTCTTCTGGAAAAAGGCCGGGTTCGTGAGCATGGAGTGGTTCCCGGACCTTGCCAATCTGCGCCGGGACGGGTATGACTTCGACGCCAGGTTCGACGACGAGCTGGCCCCCTACAAGGACAAGGAGCTCTACGACGCCGTGGAAAAGCACGGTTCGCTGCAGACCGGCCGGCTCAAGCAGTTGTGCGGCTACGGGGGCAAGGACGGCAAAAAGGGCTTCGAGACGGCCATCACCCGCTTGCAGATGCAGACCTATCTCTGCGTGGCAGATTTTGACTACGCCACCGACCGCCACGGCGTGCCCTACGGCTGGGGCATCGCCCGCTGGTCCACACCAGAGGCGGTCTACGGCGGCGACGCCGTCAGAGCCGCCTACCGCCGCACCCCGGACCAGTCCCGGCAGAGGCTGCTGGAGCACCTACAAGGCCGCCTGCCCCATGCCAGCGAGGCACAGCTTGCGAAGCTGCTGAATATTTGAACCAAGAGCGTCCCCTTCTCAGGAAGGAGACGCTCACGATTTCATGGAGTTGCTTTCTTCATCAGAGGCGAACCATATTCATCGACGCCGTTATCATGCCGTCATTGACCAGATATTGAAACTGTATATTCCAAAAGTCATCGATCCGCTCAACGGGGATCTCTTGGATCGTTATCAATCGCTGTCCTCCAGATCCTAAAATCATAATTTTTCAACAATAGTTTTTTGAGCTCTTTCCTGCCCTCACGCCTTCAGCTGATTCATCCAGCCGCGCCGCTTGAACACCACAAGGGAGACGGCGAAGCGGACACACTCCTCCAGGGACAGGGTGAAATAGACCAGAGGGATGGGCCAGCGGAACACGAAGGCTGAGAGAAGGCCCAGGGGGACGCCGAACACCCAGGTGCCCATCAGGTCGATGGCCATGACGTATTTTGTCTTTCCGCCGCTGCGCAGGATGCCGCTGCCGACGATCATGTTCAGCACTTTGAAGGGCATGACTGCGGCGTAGGCGGTGAGTATCTGGCGTGTCAGTTCCCGGATGCCTGTCTCCACCTTAAAAATGCGCACATACAGGGGGCTTACAAAGAATATCGCAGCAGACAGCAGAAGAGAGCCCGCCAGACCGTAGAGAAGCAGCTTTTTCGCCTCCCGGTAGGCCATGTCCCGGTCCCCGTCCCCAAGGCGCTTGCCGATGAGGATCGCCGCTGCTTGGCTCAGGCCGCACAGGGCCCCGATGGCCAGGGACTGGACGGGGTTCGTCAGCGTCATGGCGGCGGTGGCGTCGGTGCCCAGGTGGCCGTAGATGCCCGCATACACGTTTTCGCCCAGGACCCACATGGATTCGCTGACCAGCAGCGGCAGCAGCATGGAAAGATACTGGCCCCAGGCAAAGGGACCGGCCGGGACACTCTCCGCCCGCTCCCGGTATTTGACATACATCCCAAGAATGACCATAAAATAGACGAGCTGGGAGAGCAGCGTGGCCAGCGCCGCTCCCGTGACGCCGAGAGCCGGTGCGCCCAGCCTGCCGAAGATCAATATCCAGTTGAGGCCGGTGTTGACCGCTGCCGACGCGAGCCCGGCGTAGAGTGGCAGAGATGCCTTTTCCATACAGCGCAGATAGGTGGACAGCATGGTGACCCCCGCTGCAGGGAGGAAGGTGCCGGACACGATGGCCAGATACCGCCCCGCCGTTTCCACGGTCGCGCGGTCGTTGATGTAAAGGCCCATGATCCGCTCCGGTACGGCGACGCCGGCCAACATGAACAGCGCGGCCAGGATGAGGCATACCCGCAGATTGACGGCCAGGCTCCGGCGCGACGCGGCGGCGTTTTTCTGGCCTATGTACTGGGAGAGCATGATCCCGGCCACCGCGCCCACAGCGGAGACCACCACGTTGAATATCCCCGTGAATTTTCCGGCCAGTCCCACCGCCGCCACCTCCACGGCGCCCAGCTGGCCGATCATCACCTGGTCCACCACGCCGAAGGACGCCTGAAGCATGGACTGCAGCGCTACGGGAATTGCCAGAGCACAGACGCTGCGGAAGAAAGACTGTTTTTCCATGAAAGCACCTCCTGACAGGTCGATGATACACTGTCAGGGGGTGTATTTTCAAAACTTAAATCCGTAAGGTGCGACAAAAGTCAGCCTGGACTTTTGTGCAAAGTCACACCTGCCGTGTGCTCCCGCGCACGATCAGTTTCGTCGGCAGGGTGACGGAAGGCTCCACCGTCTCCCCGGCCCGCAGACGCCGCAGGGCGTCCAGAGCGCATTTCGCCCGGGCGGCCGTATCCTGCCGGACGGAGGTGAGGGCGGGATAGACCATGGCGCACAGGGGCGTGTCGTCAAAGCCGCACACCGATATTTCCTCCGGCACCGCGATGCCGTGCTCTGAAAGGAAATGGCATAGCTCTACCGCGTAGTAGTCCGACACGGCAAATATGGCCGTGAACGCAGAAAGCGCCGGGAGCCGCTCTTCGTAAAATGCCAGCCGCTCCCGCCTGGCCATGGGGATCATCCAAAACGCCGCGCCGCCGCCAAAGCCCTGGCAAAATCCCTCCCAGCGGGCATGGTCCATGCCCACATCGTTGTCCGCCAGGCACAGGGCGCGGCGATGCCCGCAGCGGCAGAAATACTCCCCCACCTGCCGGCCGCCGTCCCGGTCGTCGATGTTGACGGCAAAGGTCCGCTCTGCCTGGACGCCGCAGGCGTCATAGACCACAAAGGGGATGCGCGTGTTCTCCCGCAGATGCTTGTAATCCGCGCCGCAAAAGCCGATGAGCACCAGCCCCTCCAGATTCCACATGGTGGCAAAGGACACGATCTCGTCCAGGTCACGCACGGTCCGCACCATCATCTGCAGTCCGCGGCTGGCTGTCTCCACGCTCAGGGCGTTGAGGGCCGAGGCGATGAATGCGTCCTCCAGGATGTGGGCCTCATACTTCTCGTGGTCATGGATGACCACACCTACGATCTTCGCCGGGTTCTCCGCCAGCAGCACCTCCGCCGCCCGGGGCAGATACCCACGCTCCTCCAGCGCCTGCCGCACCCGGTTCGCCGTCCGCTCCGACACCATGCCGGTCCTGCCGTGGAGCACATAGGACACCGTGGCCGTGCTGAGTCCCAGCTCCGAGGCTATATCCGAAAGACGTACCCTTTCTTCCATATCACACCTCTTTGTTGAAAGCCGTGTCCCCTCACGCCGTGGCCGGCTCCAGCAGGGTCAGGGTCTTTCTGTCCGCGTCCAGGCGGCACATCACACCGTAGGGCAGCACGCCGATGGGCTCGGCGTGGCCGAAGTTGACGTTATACAATATGGGCAGATCCGGCCGTCCGGCCTCCCGGCCCACCACCCGGCGGTAGACCTCTTTGTAGGGCTCATACTTGCTGCGCCGGGCGGGCTTGCCCACGATGATGCCGTTTATCACGTCGAATATCCCCTGGGCGGCCAGGTTGCGCAGATACCTGGTCAGGTATTCGGCGGAGATGTCATCCTCGCTGGTCTCCAGGAACATGAGCTTCCCCGCCCATTCCTCCTTTGAGGGCCAGATGGCCGTGCCCACCACCTCAGGGAACACGTCTATGCACCCGCCCAGCAGCGGCCCCTCTGCCGCGCCGGAGCCTTGAAGGACTTCATAGCCCACCGTCTCCGGATGGTAGGCCTTGAGCCGATGCATGTTCTCCGGCTTCCACCATATCTTCTCGTCCTCGTCGTCATACCAATAGGGCGCGGAGGGGATGTCCAGGGTGGGCTTGGGCTCGAAAAGGGTGTCCCGTATCATGGCGGCGGTGTAGCCGTTTATTTTGACGTACTCGGAAAAATTGTTCATCAGGCTGGCGCCGTAATAGGATATGAGCCCGGCCTTATAGCACATCAGGTGGTTGGTGGTGGTGTCGGAAAAGCCGGTGAATATCTTGGGGTTTTGGCGTATCACGTCAAAGTCGATATAGGGCAGCAGCCGGATGGTATCGTCCCCGCCGATGGCGTTGAAAATGGCCTTGACGGACCGGTCCCGGAAGGCGTCCATCATGTCCGCCGCACGTGCCTCCGGGTGCTCATAGAGATAGTCCCGGCCCTTGAGGGCGTTGGGCATGACCTTCACATGCAGCCCATAGTCCCCCTCCAGCCGCTCTCTGGCGATGTCCAGCTTGTGGATGGCCCAGTTCTCCCCCAGCGTGCCTGCCGAAAGGCTGACGACGGCCACGGTGTCGCCCCGTTCCAGATGCCTCGGCTTTATCATTTTTCGCTTTCCTCCTCCGCAGCCACGCCCTTGCAGATCACCTTCGTCGGGCCGGTGAGCAGCAGGGCCTTGAAGCTCCCGTCTCCGTCCCGGTCCACCGTCACCCGCAGCGTTCCGCCGGGCATCTCCACCGCCACGTCCCAGCCGTCCACCCGCTCCATCGCCGTCAGCGCCGTCACCAGCGAGGCCGCGCCCGTGCCGCAGGCCAGGGTGAAGCCCTCCACGCCCCGCTCGTAGGTCCGGGCGTACAGCCGGCCGTCGTCCGTGAACTCATAAAAGGTCACGTTGGCCCCCTTCGGAAAGGCGGGATGATACCGCAGCGCCTGGCCCAGCTCCGCCAGCGCCTGTTCGTCCGCGCCCCGCAGGCCGGGAAATTCCACCGCCGCGTGGGGCAGGCCGGGGCTGCCCAGCTCCACATAGAAGCAGGAGTACGTCTCCCCGTCCACCTCCGCCGGCACGCAGGTCTTCAGCACGGTGGGATCGTTCAGCCGCACCATGTAGAGGGTATCGTTCCTGCGCCAGCCGGTCACCGGCCCGGCGGGGGTCTCCACGCGCTGCACCTCGCCGGCCAGGCCGTTTTCGTACCCGTACCGGCAGATGCACCGGGCACCGTTGCCGCACATCTCGGCGGCGGTACCGTCGGCGTTATAGAACAGCATTCGGTAATCCCCGCCCGCACGGGCCGGCCGCACCGCCATCAGCCCGTCCGCGCCCACGCCGAAGCGCCGGTCGCACAAGCGCTTTGCCAGCGCGCCAAATCGTCCGTCGGGGATACGCTCTTCCATATCGCCGACGATGATGAAGTCGTTGCCCGCGCCGGTCATCTTCCAAAAGCGGATGCAGCTATCGCTGAATGGTCCCATCATGTCCTCCTCCGATCTCTCCCGCCAGCAGCGCCGGCAGCTGAGATATGTCCTCCAGCACCGGCACACCGGCGCTCTCCAGCCGGGTCCGGCTCTGGTGGCCGGCGGCGATGAGCACGCACCGGCCGTGAAGCTGCCGGGCGATTTGCCAGTCGTGGAGGGTGTCCCCCACGAACAGCACGTCCATTGGGTCGATATGTTCCCTAGTCAGGTACCCGGCGGCCACGCCGGCCTTGCCCCCGCCCAGCTGGTCGGATACCCCCAGAAGCGCCCGGAATGTGCCGGTCAGCCCCAGCCGGTCCACCTGCCGCTCCAGATCGTCCTGTCGGGAGGCGGACACCAGCACCTGGGCCATGCCCATGCCCCCCAGCGTGCGCAGAACCGCCTCCGCGCCGGGCATAAGGCCGCAGGCTGGCTCCGCAGCGCGATAAGCGTCCATGTACTCGTCCGCCAGGGCCAAAAAACAGTCCCCGGACACGTCCAGCCCCGCCAGAGCGTAGTAATCCTTCACCGGGAAGGTGAATATCTCCCGGTAGCGGGCGAGGCTCCCGATGGGCGCGAGGCTACGCCGGACCAGCATCCCGTCCATGATGGCCAGGCACGCCGATACGTCGTCCAGCAGCGTGCCGTTCCAGTCCCACACGACCCAGCGCATCCCATCGCCCCCTTCCTCTCTTTGGTCGATTGTATGTCAAGGACAGACAAAAGTCAATCGCCCGGCGCTTTTGCGGCGCCGGGCGGTCGTTCAGTCTGTTCAGATGTCGAACCAGCGTATCTCGCCGGCGGACAGGCGCAGCGCAAAGCTGCCGCCGTCGGTGTATACGGTGGTCTCCCGGTCCTGCTCAGTATTGTTCACCACGCAGTACCGGCCCCTGGCGGGATAGACGTTCACCTCTGTGCCAGGGTCGGAGGCGGACCATTTTTCCAGCAGCGCCTCGGCGTGGCTGCTCCACAGCACCGCCCGGTGCAGCAGGCGGGCGTTGGCGAAGGAATAGGGCAGCCCGGAGATATATACCGCCCGGCCCGCGCCGAAGCCGTTGGCCGCCAGCTGTACCTCCCGGTCCCGCTGTACGAGCACCTGGGTCCCCGGCAGGGCGTACATGCTCTTTTTACCCTCGCCGAAGTCCACTTCGCCCCCGGCGTCGGCCAGGATGAAGTGGTCCGGGTGCTCGTCCCAGTTATACTTATCGTAGTTGAGTGTAAAGCCGGTCTCCTTCTCCACGCCCAGCACGCCGGCCAGCTGGATGAACCGGCCCTGGTACTGGTGGCCTGTGGGCTCCCCCACGCCGATGAAGCCGCCGCCGTTATACACGAACCGCTTCACGGCGGCGGACACGCGTCCGTCCTCCCAGACAGCGCCGCCGGTGTTGGCGGTGTCGCCGTCGCCGATGTTCAGCAGCACGTCCACCCCGTCCAGCGCGGACGGATCGGACAGGATGTCGTCGAAGCTCAAAAACCGCACGTCGTAGGGTGCGCCGGACAGGGCCTCGATCACCCCGGCGTAGGAGTAGTTCTGCTTGTGATACAGGGCGTGGTGCACCATGTGGCAGCCCCAGGAGCGGTCTCTGCCCCAGCAGTTGAGCACCGCCACGGTCCGGGCGCACCATGGCTTGGCTCCGCCGATGGCGTCGTACAGCCGCCGGAACTCGCCGCAGACCCTTTCCACATAGTCGAGAAAGTCCGGGAACTGGCAGGCCAGACGCAAATATCCGCCGTAGCCGATGCGGTCCACCGGCTTGCGCAGGATAGCCCGTCGGGCGGTGATCCAGTTGGTCCGGGCCTCCCCCACCGGGTCGCCGCCGGGATGGAAGGTGTCCGGGAAGAAGTAGGGCAGAAAGCGCCCCTCAGTATACTTCACACTGGGGATGTCGGATATGAGCCGGAGCGTGGAGCCGTTGCCCACGCTGCCCACCACCGCATCCAGACCGATGGAGGCGAATTCCTCCCGGTAGGGCTCCGTGCCGATCCAGTGGTCGCCCAGGAACATCATGGCCTGCTTGCCGTACTGGTGGGTGATGTCCACAAGCTCTTTGGCCAGGGCAGCCACCTCCCGGCGCTGGAAGGCCATGAAGTCCTTATACTCACGGCTGGGCACCCTGTACTGGTTGTTGTAATACCCCTGGTCGATGATGTACTCCGGCCGGAAGGGATAGCCCGCCTCGCGCTCGAACCGCTCCAGGATATAGGGGCTGACGGAGGCGCTGTAGCCGTACCAGTCCACATACTTCTCCCGCTTGAGCTCATCGAATACCAGGGTGAACTGGTGGAAGAAGGTGGTGAAGCGTATCACGTCCACATAGGGGTGCTCCTCGATGAAGCGGCGCAGCCGGTCCAGAGAGTAGGCGTGGGTCTTGGGCTGGCGCACGTCGAAGGTGATCTGGTGCTCAAAATCGCGCCAGCCGTTGGTGATGGCGTTGTACATGTGCACCGGGTCCCAGATTAGGTAGGCCAGGAAGCTGACGGTGTAGTCGTGGAAGGGCTCCGGCGCGTCGATGACCACGCAGCCGGCTTCCCTTTCGTACCGCCAGGCGTCCGGGCTGAGGGGCATGCCCTCCGTGCGGTCCATGACCTCCCACCAGCGGCGGATGTCGTCCCGGTCGTTGACAGCCATCAGCTCCGGGCTGACGCCCTGCATCAGCGGGATGGACAGTGGTCCCTCCCCGGCGGTGTGAAAGCCGGTCATGATGTAGCACTGCTGCACCTCGTCGGGATTGGCCTTCGCCCAGGCGTTGTCCTTGCGGGTGGTGTAATAAGTGGAGTATATCTTCGCGTCGATGCCCGTCAGCGCCTCGGGAAAACCGGTCCCGTCGCAGTCGCGCACGGCGTCCGCCCCCCACCGGCGGAGCAGCTCCAGGGTCTCGGGCACCACGTCGAAGTCGGTGGGGATGGTGACGCGGCCTTTTGATTCGCTCATAATGCTAAATCCTTATGTCGGTGTTATCCCTTCACGCCGCCGGCGGTGACGCCGGCGATGATGCGCCGGGACATGAACAGGTACAGCAGGAACGTGGGCAGGAACACGATGATCACCGCCGCGAACAGCCCGCCGTAGTTGCCGGAGTACTTCATGGAGTTGACGATCTGCAAAAGGCCCACGCCCACGGGGGTCATCTCCTTGCCGGAGGTGAAGATCAGGGCCATGAAGAACTCGTTCCAGGTGGACAGGAAGTTGAAGATGGTCACCGTGATGATGGCCGGCTGTATCAGCGGCAGCATGATGACCCAGAAGGTCCTGTTGGCCGAGCAGCCGTCGATGGCGGCGGCCTCCTCATAGTCGTG
>CANPXW010000006.1 GCA_947587025.1 uncultured Oscillospiraceae bacterium | reverse complement strand
CGCCATAGCCAAGAGGTAAGGCAGCGGACTGCAAATCCGCGATTCTCCGGTTCAAATCCGGATGGCGCCTCCACATACGCGGGCATAGCTCATTTGGCAGAGCGCCACCTTGCCAAGGTGGAGGTAGCGAGTTCGAATCTCGTTGCCCGCTCCAAAAAGAAGGACACGTCGCAAGACGTGTCCTTCTTTTTGGAGCACCTTATGGAAAGGCCCCCTTGTGCAAAGGGGGCTGGCTCCGGCGTCAGCCGGAGTCTGGGGGATTGTTCGCCCAGGTACGACAACCCCTCCGAGCCGCCTTTGGCGGCCCACCTCCCCTTGCACAGGGGAGGCTTTAAAGCGGCCTTATTTCTTCCCCGACACCAGGTCCTCGCCGATCTTGTATACGTCGCCGGCGCCTACGGTCAGCACCAGGTCGCCCGGCTGCACGCTGGCCCGGAGGATGGACTCTATCTCGTCGAAGGTGGGCCGGAAGATGCTGCCAGGTATCTCCTTGGCCAGGGAGGCGGAAGAGATGCCCAGGGTGTTGGTCTCCCGGGCGGCGTATATCTCCGCCAGGATGGCCCAGTCCGGCCGCTTGAGCTGTTCCACGAAGTCGGCGAACAGGGCGTTGGTGCGGGAGTAGGTGTGGGGCTGGAAGATGACGATGGTCCGCTTGTAGCCCAGCGGCTCCACCGCGTCCAGCAGGGCCCGCAGCTCGCCGGGGTGGTGGGCGTAGTCGTCATATACGTCCGCGCCGTTGTACTTGCCCTTGAACTCAAAGCGCCGGTTGGCCCCCCGGAACCCGGCCAGGCCGTACTTCACCGCGTTGGGGCTCACCCCCAGGGTGATGGTGGCGGCGGCGGCCGCCAGGGCGTTTTTCACGTTGTGGATGCCGGGCACCTGCAGATGCAGATGGGTGAAGAGCTTGCCGTTATAGAGCACGTCGAAATCCGTCTGGGCGCCCCGGCTGACGATGTTCACCGCCTGCACGTCCGCCTCCGGGGTCAGGCCGAAGGTGACCATGTGCCGGTCCAGGTCCTTGAGCGCGTCCATGGTGTTGGCGTCGTCCCGGTTGGCCACCACCACCCCGTCGGGGGGGACCAGGCGGGCGAAGCGGAGGAAGGAGGTCTTCACGGCCTGCAGGTCAGCGAAGTAGTCCAGATGGTCCGCGTCGATGTCCAGGATGACGGCGATGGTGGGGAAGAAGGAGAGAAAGCTGTCGTAATACTCGCAGCTCTCCATGACGATGGTGTCCCCGGTGCCCACCCGGTGGCCGGCGTGGAGCAGGGGCAGGGTGCCGCCGATCATCACGGTGGGGTCCTTCTCCGCCGCCATGAGGATATGGGTGCACATGGAGGTGGTGGTGGTCTTGCCGTGGGTGCCGGCGATGCACAGGGCGTTCTTGTAGCGCTTCATCAGCGAGCCCCAGGCCTGGGTCCGCTCGAACACGGGCACGCCCAGAGCGCGGGCGGCCTGGACCTCGGGATTGTCGTCCCTGGCGGCCGCAGTGCGGACCACGAAGTCGTAGCCGGCGTTGATGTTCTCGGCGTGGTGGCCGATGTTCACCCGTATGCCCAGGCTCTCCAGATGGGCCACGTTGTCGCCGTGCTGCATATCGCTGCCGGTGATGATGAGACCCTCGCCCAGGAGCACCTCCGCCAGCGGCGACATGGACACGCCGCCGATGCCGATCAGATACCCCCGCTTGCCGGGCTGTAAGTATTCGTCAAAATTTGCAGTCATCGTCATAACTCCGTATATGTTTGTCAAGCTATTATATTCTACAGGGGAAGATTTTACAAGTGTTTTTGCAAAGGAAGGGCCCGGCGGTCTGCCGGGCCTTTTGGTTCAATATTGGGGCGGGGAGGGAGGCGTGTCCTGGGCGGGGGGATAATAGGCCGCGTAGGGGTCCGCCGGCGCTGCCGGCTGTTCTGCGGTCTTGGCGGCGTCGGCCTTGGCGGCCCGGCGGTTGCGCACGGCCACCAGCGTCATCATGCCCAGGTCCAGCAGCCCGTTGAGGCACAGGGCCGTGCCCAGCGCCAGCATGGCGCCCAAAAAGCCGCCGTCCATCAGGTGCATGTAAACGCCGAAGGCGTCCACCAGACCCATGGCCGTCAGCACGCCCAGGGCCAGGCCCAGCAGGCTCAGCAGCAGCCCGGTCCACCAGCCGCCGTACCGCATCCGCGCCAGGTCCAGGGTGTACTGCAGCTTCAGCGCCCCGTCCGCCGCCATGAGCACGCCCAGAGCGGTGACGATCAGGCGCAGGGTGATGCTGATGCCGGCCTCGTTGGGCCGCAGGCTGGCGGTGATCACATACACCCCCGCCGCGATGAGCAGCGCGCCGGCGGCGAACTCCGTGCGGTACACGCCGCTGACCGGCCTGCGGACGAAGTAGATGATGATATACACCAGGCCGATCAGGCCCAGCACCCCGCCGATCACGTAGCCGCAGTAGTAGCGGATGAAGTCGGGAAACGCGATGAACGCCGCGCCCAGACCCAGGCTGACCACCGCCGTGACGATAAGGTTGCGGATGGGATCGTTGAGCACGCCGCTTTTCTTCGCGGACTGCTCGCCGTCCGCGCCGGTGCGTTTGTTTTCCATGGAAGACCGTCCTTTCCGCCGGGCGTCCCCGGCCTGTCGATCTGCTGTGATTTTATCATATCCGACAGCGGCTGTAAAGGATATTCTGCCCAGCCGGAAATGGTGGGATGTGACAGAATTTTAAACATTTTGTGAAAGTTCGGCGGGGGAGGTTGTTACAAGCGAATGTGTATGATATGATACACGAGTATCAATATAATGTATGCCCACAGTTTCAGCAAGAGATGAGGTCCCGCTATGTCCAAATTCAGCGTCCGCAAACCGCTTACCATATTCGTGGCAGTTTTGGCTGTCATCATTTTGGGCGTGGTGGCCTTTACCCGCATGACCCCGGACCTGCTGCCCAACATGGACTTCCCCTATGTGATCATCATGACCACCTACCCCGGCCAGAGCCCGGAGATCGTGGAGGCGGAGATCACCCGGCCCCTGGAGCAGTCCATGGCTACTCTGGACCATATCAAAGAGGTCAGCTCCACCTCCCAGGAGAACTATTCTCTGGTGGTGCTGGAGTTCGAGGAGTCGGTGAACATGGACACCGTGGGCGTGGACATCCAGCAGAGCATCAGCGCCCTGCAGGGGACCTGGGACGAGACCGTGGGCTCTCCCTATGTGCTGAAGATCAACCCCTCCGTGCTGCCCATCGGCATCGCCGCCGTCTCCAAGACGGATATGGACATCACGGAGCTTTCCGATTTTCTGGACGAGACCATCGTGCCCAAGCTGGAGGGCGTCACCGGCGTGGCTCGAGTGAGCACCAGCGGCTCCATCTACCGGCAGATCAACGTGGTCATCAGCCAGGAGAAGATCGACGCGGTGAACAAGCGCTTGGCCGACAAGATAAACGGCCGGCTGGACGACGCCCAGACGGAGCTGGAGGACACCCGCGCCGAGCTGGAGGACGCCAAGTCCCAGCTGGAGGACGCCAAGGCCGAGCTGGACAGCGGCAAGGAGGCATTGGTGGGCCAGTCCGGCTCCGCCCAGGGACAGCTGACCCAGCAGCAGACGGAGCTGCAAAACACCCGCATGCAGCTGGCGGACCAGCTCGCCGCCCTGCAGAGCACCCGCACCACCGTCAGCACCGGACTGGCGTCCCTACAGCAGGCCAAGGACGGCCTGGACAAGATCGACGCCGGCATCAAAGCTGCGGATACGGCGTTGGCTGTAGCAGACGGAGATCTGGAGCAGCTGAAGCAGATGAAAGACGCGGCCCAGGGAGTGCTCACTTCTGCTGAGAACGCGGTCGCGAGTGCCCAGACGGCATATGACGCCGCTGTGCAGGATCAGACCGATGCCCAGACGACGTATACTGACGCTGTTTTGGCGCAGGCCCAGGCCCAAGCGGAGGTGGACGGGCTGAATGCGCAGATCGCTGCCGCCGAGGCTGCCGGCAAAGACACAAGTGCCCTTAAATCTCAATTGGAGGCCGCCGACCAAGACTTAGAGGACAAAAATCAAGCGGTCACGGCGGCTCAGCAGGAACTGACGGAGGCCACCGATGCGGTGGCAGACAGGCAAGGAGAACTGACCACGGCCAACACGAACAAAGCGAGTGCGGAGACAGCATATAACAATCTGGCCATGGGTGTGCTGGCTGCCGAGCAGAAGCCTATGTTGGAGGCCCAGCGGGCCAACATCGTGGCCATGCTGACCCAGCAGGGCATCACCGAGGAGCAGCTGCCCGACAAGATCACCGAGCTGCAGGGGAACCTTGCCGAGGTGGACGCCGGCATCGCCCAGCTCAACGACGCGCTGTCCCAGCTGGACTCCGGCGCGATACAGCTTTCCCAGGCTATGGGCGTGCTCAGCCAGAGCCAGTCCTCGGGCCTTCTGCAGCTGGCCGACGCGGCCGCCCAGCTCACCATCAACTCCGCCAGCCTGGACTCCGCTCTGGCGGAGGTGGACTCCGGCCTGGAGCAGATCGAGGGCTCCCGAGAGGACGCCCTGGCCCAGGCGGATATGTCCGGGACCATCACCATGGACATGGTGTCCCAGCTGCTGGCCGCCCAGAACTTCTCCATGCCCGCCGGGTACATAGAGCAGGACGGCATCAGCTACATGGTCTCCGTGGGCGACGAGATCACCCGGGAGCGGGACCTGGAGCTGCTGATACTCTTCGACACCGGTGAGGACGGCATCGGCCCCATCTGCCTGGAGGACGTGGCGGACGTGTTCATCACCGACAACTCCGGCGAGGTCTACGCCAAGCTGAACGGCGCCGACAGCGTCATGCTCACCTTTGAAAAGCAGTCCAACGCCGCCACCGCCGAGGTCAGCGACGCCCTGCATGCCCGGTTCGATGAGCTGGAGGAGCAATACCCCGGCCTGAAGTTCGCGCTGCTGATGGACCAGGGCGACTACATCTACCTCATCATCAACTCCATCCTGTCCAGCCTGGCCAGCGGTGCTATCTTCTCCATCATCATCCTGTTTTTGTTCCTGCGGGACCTGCGCCCCACGGTGATAACCCTGGTGGCCATCCCCGTGAGCGTGATATTCGCCTTCGTGCTGATGTACTTCTCCGGCATCACCCTGAACATGATCTCTATGTCGGGCCTTGCCGTGGCCGTAGGCATGCTGGTGGACAACTCCATCGTGGTGATAGAGAACGTCTACCGCCTTCGCTCCAAGGGGGCCACGGCGGTGCAGGCGGCGGTGGCCGGCGCCGATCAGGTGGCCGGGGCCATCACCGCCTCCACCCTGACCACGGTGTGCGTGTTCGCGCCCATCGTGTTCGTGGAGGGCATCACCCGGCAGCTGTTCACCGACCTGGCCCTGACCATGACCTACTCCCTGATGGCCAGCCTGGTCATCGCCCTGACCCTGGTGCCCGCTATGGCCAAGGGCATGCTGAAGGACCGGAAGCGGCCGAAGCACGGCAAGCATGGCAAGCACGGCGTGGAGAAGGGCGAGGGCTTCATCTACCGGACCTACCGGGTCCTGGCCGGGTGGAACCTGCGCCACAAGTGGGTCATCCTGCTGCTGGCTGTGGGCCTGCTGGCCTTCACCGGCTGGGAGGCCCTGGGCAAGGGCTTCAGCTTCATGCCGGAGATAGACATGAACACCGTCAGCGTCACCATATCCATGCCCGAGGACGCCACGCGGGACGAGGCCGTGGCCCTGGCCGACCAGGCCCTGGAGCGCATCGCGGAGGTGCCCGGCGCCCAGTACGTGGGGGCCATGATGGGCTCCTCCACCATCAGCCTGGGCGGCATGGGCGGCGGCGCTGCCGGCGGCGGACAGTACGACGTGACCGTGTACGTGGGCCTGCCAGAGGGCGCCTCCGGCGCGGAGGCCGGCGCGTGGATAGCCGACCGGTGCGCCGGGATGGACTGCCAGGTCAGCTATGACTCGGCCATGATGGACATGAGCATGCTCACCGGCAGCGGCATCACCGTGAACATCTACAGTGAGGATATGCAGGCGCTGCAAAAGGCAGCCGGCACCGTGGCGGACGCGCTGGCGAAGGTGCCCGGCGTGGACGAGGTGGACGACGGCCTGGAGGACGCCCAGACCGCTTACCACGTCACCGTGGACCGGAACAAGGCCATGCAGAAGGGCTTCACCGTGGCCCAGATCTATATGGAGATCGCCTCGGCCCTGACCTCCTCCACCACCGCCATGGATATGCAGATGGACAGCATCACCGCCGACGTGGTGGTCCAGAGCGAGGACGGCATGAGCCTGCGGGACCTGGAGAACTACCAGTTCGAGAGCACCGACCAGCAGACCGGCGAGACCACCACCTTCCGCCTGGACGAGGTGGCGAAGGTGGAGCCCACCGTGAGCATGAGCTCCATCAACCGCATCGACCAGCGGCGGTACCTGGCCGTCACCGCCAGCCTGCTGCCGGACTACAACGTGACCCTGGTCACCTCCGACGCCCAGCAGGCGCTGGAGGACGTGGCGCTCCCCGACGGCGTCAGCTACGAGTTCGCCGGCGAGAACGAGACCATCATGGACGCGGTGGAGGACCTGATGCTCATGCTGCTCATCGGCGTCATCCTGGTGTACTTCATCATGGTGGCCCAGTTCCAGAGCCTCAAGAGCCCCTTCATCGTCATGTTCACCATCCCCCTGGCCTTCACCGGCGGCTTTGCCGCGCTGCTGATATGCCATATGGACGTGTCCATCGTGTCCATCATCGGCTTTGTGATGCTGGTGGGCATCATCGTGAACAACGGCATCGTGTTGGTGGATTATGTCAACCAGCTTCGGGCCGGTGGCATGGCCCGCCGGGACGCGCTCATCGAGGCGGGCGTGACCCGTATGCGGCCCATCTTCATGACCAGCCTGACCACCATCCTGGGCCTGATCGTGATGGCCATGGGCAAAAACGTGGGCACCAGCCTGATGCAGCCGGTGGCGGTGGTGTGTATCGGCGGCCTGCTGTACGCCACCATTATGACCCTGTTCGTGGTGCCTTGCATCTATGACCTGCTCAACCGTAAGGAGCTGGAGGTCATCCGGGACGAGGACATGGTCTTCGACGACGACGGCATCGCGTAAAATCATACCATCATATCATACCGACGGCCCCCTCTGGCGAGGGGGCCGTATTATATTATGTCTACCAACATGGATATATTTTCCTGATGCTACAGGATACGACGGGATGCGATAGGAAGGGGTGTTATGATTATGTCAACATGACCTACGGAGGTATCGCGATGGCAGTGCGGGCAAAGGATATGGGGCGCGGTCCGGGACTGGCGGAGCTGCTGCGGCGGCAGCCGGCGCTGCGGCTGGCGCTGACGGGGGCTGGCTTTCTCCTGCTGGGGGCGTCCACAGCGGCGGGACGGCTGTTTTCCGGGGCGGGGCCCTTCGGCATGGCGGCGGTGGCCGCCGCTGGCTTCGGGCTGCGGGGCCTGGCATGCCTGGCGGGCACGGTGCCGGGCTATCTCATCGCCGGCGGGCTCTATCCGGGGGTGCGCTATATCGCCGCCTGCTTTCTCATATTCACCATGGGCTTCGTGACCCAGGGGCTGCGCATCCGCCGGCAGCGGTGGTTCATGCCCTTGGTCACGGCGGCATGCGCGGCGCTGACCGGGGCGCTGTACGGCGCGGGGGAGCTGGGCGGCCTGCCCGGGTCCATCCGGGTGTTTCTGGAGATCGTGCTCTCCGGCGGGTGCGCGTGGCTGTTCGGTCTGGCCCTGGAGCCGGAGCAGATCGTCACGGAGGCGGCGGAGGTGCGCCGGGCGGTGAGCACGGCGGTGCTGGCCGGGTGCGCGCTGATGGGCCTGGCGGGGATACGCGTGATGAAGATCGCCTCGGTGGGCCGGATGGTGAGCCTGCTGTGCGTGATGGCGGCGGGCTTCTGCGGCGGGATGCTGCCGGGGTGCGCCGCCGGCGCGGCCATGGGCCTGGCCATGGACCTGGCCGGCAGAGGCGCGCTGTTTTACGGCTCGGCCTACGCCCTGGCGGGCCTGGCGGCGGGTGGCCTGTGCCGGTACGGCCGGCTGGCCTTCTCGGTGAGCTTCTGCGCGGCCAACGCGGTGGCGGTGCTGCTTGCCTGGAGCGACGGGGCCCACGTGCCGGCGCTGTACGAGTGCTTCATGGCCTCGGTGGTGTTCATGCTGCTGCCCCAGAGCGTGCTCACGCCGGTGGGGAGCCTGCTGCGGGTGGGCAAGGGCCAGGGGGAGACGGCCTTCCGGCTTTTCCAGGCCAGGCGGCTGGAGCACCTGGGCCAGGGGTTCCAAAAGCTGTACGAGTGCGCCTGCCGGCCGGAGCCGGCGGGGGACCGGCAGGGGGAGACGGCGGCGGTGCTGGACCGGGCGGCGGACGCGGTGTGCCGCGCCTGCGCAGGCAAGGACCGGTGCTGGAAGCAGTCCGGCGAGCGGACGGCGAAGGCCCTGGCCCCGCTGCTGGAGACCTTGGGGCGTAAGAGCGGCGTCACGGCGGCGGACCTGCCGGAGGCCTTTCGGAGCCAGTGCGTGAACACGGAGGGCTTCGCGGGGGCGGTGAACGGGGAGCTGCGGGGCCTGGCCTACCGGCGGCAGTACCGGGCCCGGCTGCGGGAGGGCCGTGCGGCGGCCTACGGCCAGTTCATGGACATGGCCCAGGTCATGGCGGACGCCTCCCGTGAGCTGGGCGGCACGGCGGGACCGGACACGGCGGCGGAGCGGCGGCTGATACGGTTTTTGAAGGCGCGGGAGCTGGACGGGGTATGCTCCGTGTTCCGGGACGGCGGCGGCCGGCTGCACGCGCTCATAGAGGGCGCTGGCATGGAGAGCCTGGGGGCGGAACCGGACTATCTGGAGCGGCTGAGCGAGGCGGTGGGCGTGCGTCTGTGCCGGGTGGGCGGAAGAGAGCCTGGACGGATGGTGCTGCGCCAGGCCGAGCCGCTGGCGGTGTCGGTGGGCATCGCGTCGCTGAAAAAGGAGGGGGAGAGCGTCTCCGGGGACCGGGGGACCTACTTCAAGACGGACGGCGGGCTGCTGTGCGTCATTCTCTCCGACGGCATGGGCACCGGCGAGCGGGCCGCCCGGGAGAGCGTGCTGGCGGTGGACATCCTGGAGCAATTGCTCAAGGCCGGGATGGAACCGGGCTGCGCCATGCGGCTTTTGAACAGCGCGGCCATGCTGAAAAACAGCGACGAGTGGGGCTACGCCACGGTGGACCTGTGCTGCATCGACCTTTTTTCCGGCGACACCCGCTTTTATAAGTACGGCGCGGCCCCCAGCTACGTCAAGACCGGCCGGGCGGTGCGCCGGGTGAAGGGGACCAGCCTGGCGGCCGGGATGCTGGCGGGGGAGGAGTCCGCCCCGGACATGGTGCGCATGCGCCTGCGGCCGGGCAGCGTGGCGCTGATCGCCTCCGACGGGGTGCTGGCGGAGGACAACGACCAGTGGCTGCGGGACATCCTGGCCTCCAGCGACGGGGTGGAGACCAAGCTGCTGGCCAAGACCGCCCTGCGGGCGGCGGTGCTCCGCTTCGGCAACGCCGACGACATGACCGCCCTGGCCATCCGGGTGGAGGAGCGGCAGTGAGCGCGTTCCGCGCCGGGCAGCGGTATAAGGGCTGCCAAAGTCGGGTAGACTTCAAGCATCACAGAGCAGGGGAGGCGGCCGGGGTGGTGAAAGGGACGAGCCGGCGGGTGATCGTGGTCAGATCCCCGGACCCGCAGGTGTTCGAGGAGGCCATATTCGTCATCCGGGAGGACCTGTTCCACCGGGAGCAGAGCGCGGAGACGGTGCTGCGGCAGGCCCGGCAGGCGGCGGGAGCCTATCTGCGCACGGCCGCGCCGCCCCGGCGGCGGGCCCGGTGGCGGCTGGCGGCCCCGGTGTACGCAGCGGCGGGAGCACTGGCCGCCGGCATCGCCTGGCTGGCCCTGCACTTCGTGGGCGTGTGACCGGAGGCATCAACGATCATCTCCTGAGACCATTTTTGTGGTTTCAGGGGATTTTTTCATTGAATTTAGCATGGTATGGTGCTAATATTTTACTATGGACATTATGATCGTTCTTGACCAGATGCTGACCATGCTGCTCATGCTCGCCGTGGGCGTGATATGCGCCAAGGCGGGTCTGGTGGACCCGGAGACCAACCGGCGTCTGTCCCGGTTCGCCCTGGTGGTGCCCCAGTGCGCCATCATCCTGGCCAGCGCCATGAACATGCAGATGGAGCTGACCCTGGGCCGGGTGCTGTCGGTGATCGGCCTGTCGGTGGTGTTTTACGCGGTGCTGCTGGCGGTGAGCCTGCTCATCCCCCGGCTGTTCCGGGCCAAGGCGGAGAACCGGGGCGTGTACAGCTTCCTGATGACCTTCGGCAACACCACGTTTTTGGGCTATCCCGTGGTGCGGGCCCTTTACGGCAGCGACGCGGTGTTTTTCGCCACGCTGCTCAATACGCCCTTCAATCTGCTGGCCTTCACCGTGGGCGTGCGGATGATGAGCGGCGGCCAGGCCAAGGAGCGCCTCGACTGGCGGAAGGTGGTCAACGCCCCGCTGGTGTGCGCGCTGGCGGCGGTGGTGATGATATTCCTGCCGGTGGAGTGGCCCTCGCCCGTCAAGGGGGCGGCCAACGCCTTCGGGGACATGGTCCTGCCGCTGTCTATGATCATCGTGGGCGCGTCCCTAGGGGAGCAGAAGCTGACCGACGTGTTCCGGGACTGGCGGCCCTATGCCTTGGCTCCGGTGCGGCTGCTGCTGGCCCCGGCGATGGTATGGGCGATGATGGGCCTGATGACCGACGATAAGATGCTGCTGGGCGTGGCCACGCTTTTGGCGGGGATGCCCTCGGCGGTGCTGTCGGTGATGCTGGCCATCCGATACGGCGCCAACGAGAAGCTGGCCGCCCGGTCGGTGTTCGTGACCACGGTGCTGAGCGTGGCCACTATCCCGCTGCTCTGCTGGCTGCTGCTGTGAGGTGCGTACATGGACCTTTGCGACTATAGCCAGATGCGGGCCCTGCTGGCCGACGCGGGCTTTCATTTCTCCAAGGCCAAGGGCCAGAACTTCCTCGCCGCGTCCTGGGTGCCGGCGCGCATCGCCGGCGAGGCCGGCTTAGGTCCCGGCGACGGGGTGGTGGAGATAGGCCCCGGCGTGGGGTGCCTTACCGAACAGCTTTCCCGCCGGGCCGGCGGGGTGCTCTGCTACGAGGTGGACGAGAGCTTGAAGCCGGTGCTGGAGCGGACCCTGGCGGGGCTTGAAAACGTGCGTGTGCTCTTTGCCGACGTGATGGGCCGGGACCTGGCGGCGGACGCGGCGGCGTATCTGCCTGGGCTGCGATGGAGCGTGTGCGCCAATCTGCCCTACTCCATCACCACGCCGGTGCTGACGAAACTGTACCATGCCCGGTGCTTTGGGACGATCCTGGTGATGGTGCAGCGGGAGGTGGCTCTGCGGCTGTGCGCCCACGCCGGCCAGGCCGACTACGGCGCGTTCACGCTGCTGACCCAGTGGTACGCCCGGCCGGAGCTGCTGTTCGACGTGGGGCCGGAGTGCTTCGTGCCCCGGCCGAAGGTGCACAGCGCGGTGGTGCGCCTTTGCATGCGCGAAGCGCCGCCGGTACAGACCGACGAGGCCGCCTTCTTCCGGGTGGTCCGGGCCGCCTTCAACATGCGCCGCAAGACCCTTGTCAACGCCCTGGAGGGCGTGTGCGGCAAGGAGCGGGCCGCTGCGGCCATCGCCGCCTGCGGGCTGGACGCCCGTGTCCGGGGCGAGGCCCTTTCCCTGGAGCAGTTCGCGGCCCTTACCGATGCTTTAGAAAAAATTTAACATATAGGGGGAAACTTCAATGGCATTGACGACGAACAAACATGTGCTGGAATGGGTGCAGCGCTGCGCGGACCTGTGCCAGCCCGACGAGGTTGTCTGGCTCACCGGCAGCGAGGAGGAGCTGGAGGCTCTGCGCAAGCAGGCGGTCCAGGACGGCACCCTCATCAAGCTCAACGAGGAAAAGCTGCCCGGCTGCTACTACCACCACAGCAATCCCAATGACGTGGCCCGCGTGGAGGGCCGCACCTTCATCTGCTGCCCCAAGCAGGAGGACGCCGGTCCCACCAACAACTGGATGGCGCCCGACGAGATGAAGGCCACTCTGCGCAAGATCTACAACGGCTCCATGAAGGGCCGGAAGATGTACGTGGTGCCCTACTCCATGTCCGTGATGGGCTCGCCCTTTGCCAAGTACGGCTTTGAGCTGACCGACAGCATCTACGTGGTGCTGAACATGGCCATCATGACCCGCATGGGCAAGGAAGTCTACGACTACCTGGGCGACAGCACCGACTTTATCAAGGGTCTGCACTCCTCTGCGGATATGGACCCGGAAAAGCGCTACATCGCCCACTTCCCGCAGGAGAACTACATCATGACGGTCAACTCCGCCTACGGCGGAAACGCCCTGCAGGGCAAGAAGTGCTTCGCGCTGCGCATCGCCTCCAACCTGGGCCGGGCCGAGGGCTGGCTCGCCGAGCACATGCTCATCCTGGGCATCGAGAAGCCCAATGGGGAGATCATCTACGTGTGCGGCGCGTTCCCCTCTGCCTGCGGCAAGACCAACCTGGCCATGCTCATCCCGCCCGAGGTCTACCGGAAGAAGGGCTGGAAGTGCTGGACCGTGGGCGACGACATCGCCTGGCTGCGTCCCGGCCCCGACGGCCGGCTGTGGGCGGTCAACCCGGAGAACGGCTTCTTCGGCGTGGCTCCCGGCACCAGCATGAAGTCCAACCCCAATGCCCTGGAGAGCACCAAGAAGGGCACCATCTTCACCAACGTGGTCCTCAAGCCCGACGGCACTGTCTGGTGGGAGGGCATGGACAAGAACCCGCCCACGGACGCGGTGGACTGGAAGGGCAACCCCTGGGACCCCGCCAGCGGCGTGAAGGGCGCGCATCCCAACTCCCGCTTCACCGCCCCGGCCAAGAACTGCCCCTGCGTCAGCCCCAAGTTCGACGATCCCCAGGGCGTGCCCATCTCCGCCATCATCTTCGGCGGCCGCCGTGCCAGCACCGTGCCTCTGGTGTACCAGAGCAAGAGCTGGGCCCACGGTGTGTTCGTAGGCTCCGTCATGGGCTCTGAGAAGACCGCCGCTGCCGAGGGCCAGGTGGGCGAGCTGCGCCGCGACCCCATGGCCATGCTGCCCTTCTGCGGCTACCACATGGCCGACTACTGGCAGCACTGGCTGGACATGGAGAGCAAGATCGCCAATCCGCCCAAGATCTTCAACGTCAACTGGTTCCGCACCGACGAGCAGGGCCATTTCCTCTGGCCGGGCTTCGGCGAGAACCTGCGCGCGCTGGAGTGGATCCTGGGCCGCTGCGACGGCACCGCCGACGCGGTGGAGACACCCATCGGCTTCGTGCCCAAGGCCGAGGACATCAGCCTGGAGGGCCTGGAGGGCGAGGTCACGCCCGAGACCCTCAAGGAGCTGCTGAAGGTGGACCCGGCCCAGTGGAAGGCCGAGGTGGCGGACATCAAGAAGCACTACGCCAAGTTCGGCGACAAGCTGCCGAAGGAGCTTTCCGACTGCCTGGCGAAGCTGGAAGCCTGGGTGGGCTGAGAGCGAAAAATCCAACGACGCGGCACGGCCGGGACCTGGGTCCCGGCCGTGTTTTTTATATACTTGCACACAGTCGTATCACGTGCTATAATGCGCGGAGACTCTATCCGGGACGGTCAGCGATGCAGACAGAGATGAAAAAGGAAAACTTCGCGGTCCGGGCAGCCAGACGGCTGGCCGGGCTGTATGGGCGCATGCCGGCACGGGCCAGCGCGGTCCTGGCGGCGGCGCTGGTGCTGGCGGTGGAGGTGCTCTCCCGCCACTCGGTGGTGAGCACGGTCCTGTTCGTGTTCTGCCATCCGGTGCACTTTCTCACCAACTGGGCCATCGTGCTGCTCACGCTGGCGGTGTGCCTGCTGTTCAAGCGGCGCCGGTTCCTGCTGGCGCTGGTGACGGGACTGTGGCTGGCCATGGGCCTGGTGGACTTCGTGATGGGCTTTTTCCGCATCACGCCTCTGGGCACGGCGGACCTGCTGCTTCTGCCGTCGGTGTTCTCCATCATCGGGGTGTACGTGGACACCTGGCTGATCGTGCTGCTGGCGCTGGCGCTGCTGGCCGGGCTGGGCTGGCTGGTAGCCGCCTTCATCCGCTCGGAAAAGCGCCAGCCGGACTACAGGCGGGCGGGGGCCTTCGTGCTGGCATGCGCGGCGCTGACGGCGGCGCTCTACACGTCCACGGTGTGGGGCCATGAGGACGAGCGGGCCGAGGCCTACGCCAACCTCATCGACGCCTACGACCACTATGGCTTTGCATACTGCTTCTGGACCGGGGCCTTCGACCGGGGCATCGACGAGCCGGAGGTCTACTCCGAGCGGGCGGTGGAGCGCATCCTGGACCGGCTGGAGCCGGGCGCGGAGCCGGCGGAGAAGCCCGACATCGTCATGGTGCAGCTGGAGTCCTTCTTCGACGTGCGGTATCTGGACGACGTGGAGCTGGAGGAGGACCCCATCCCCGTGTTCCGCGCCCTGAAGGAGGATTACTCCACCGGCTTTCTCACCGTGCCCAGCATGGGCGCGGGCACGGCCAACACGGAGTTCGAGGTGCTGTCCGGCATGAGCCTGGACTACTTCGGCATGGGGGAGTACCCCTACATGACCGTGCTGCAGGAGGAAGCCTGCGAGACGGTGGCCCGGGACCTGAAGGCCATGGGCTACGGAGCCCACGCCGTGCATAATTACGCCGGCAATTTCTACTCCCGCAACAGCGTTTTCGCCCAGCTGGGCTTCGACACCTTCACCTCCCTGGAGTATATGAACGGCGTGGAATATAACCCCATCGGCTGGGCCAGGGACGAGGTGCTGCTGGAGCCCATCCTGCAGGCGCTGGACAGCGGCGACGGGCCCCAGTTCGTCTTTGCCATCACCGTGCAGTGCCACGGCAAGTACCAGCGGGGCGAGGACAGCCCGGAGGCGGAGGACCTGGCGGTGGACTGGACCGACGACGAGGAGGAAGAGAACGCCCTGGCCTATTACCTGAGCCAGCTGCGGGAGACGGACGCCTTTGTGGGCCAGCTGGTGCAGGCGCTGGAGCGGCGGGACCGGCCGGCGGTGCTGGTGCTGTACGGCGACCACCTGCCCAACTTCGACATCGGCTCCGAGCAGCTGAAAAACGGCGACATCTTCCAGACGGAATACGTGATATGGGACAACATGGGCCTGGAGCGGGCCGACGGGGACCTGTACGCCTACCAGCTGTCCGCCGGCGTGCTGGAGCGCATCGGCGCGTCCGTCGGCGTCATCTGCCGCTACCACCAGCAGATGGCCGGCCGGAAGGACTACGGCGCAGGCCTGCAGATGCTGGAATACGACATGCTCTACGGCGACTATTACTGCTACGGCGGCAGCAACCCCTACGCCGCTGTGCCGCTGCGGATGGGGCTGGAGCCGGTGCGCGTGACCGGGGCAGCCTGGGCCGGCGGCGTGCTCACGGCCCAGGGGGAGAACTTCACCGACTGGAGCCGGCTGGCCGTGGACGGGGAGGAGCTGGACACGGTCCTGGCGGCGGACGGCAGCCTTCAGGCGGAGCTGGAGGAGCCGCCGGAGAGCGACGCGCAGATCACGGTGCGCCAGCGCTCTGCAGATAAGACCGTCATCCTCTCCGAGACGGAGCCGTACATATGGGAATAAAAAGGACCTGTGACCGACCGGTCACAGGTCCTTTTCAAAGGGCATTCAGTATATCCGCAGCTGCTTGTCCCCCAGCTTGGACTGGTCCACCAGGGAACTGTAGGCCTCCGGGACGGTGACGGTGTTGGGGTCCCCGTCGCTGATGTACACCGGGTCCCGCTCGTGCTCCAGCCACCACTCAAAGTCGCAGTCCTCCGCCAGAAAGCCCGTGGCCCGGACGCGGTGGATGCTGTAGGGGTCGAAGTCCGGGTTCACCGGGGACACGGAGGGGTCCCAGCCCACCTCCACGATGCCCAGATTCTCGTACATGACGCCCTCGTAGGTGCCGCTTATGAGGTTGCTGAACAGCTCTGACGGCACGCTGCCGTAGGGCAGGGACAGGCTGGTGAAGGTATAGTCGGGTATCTGCTCGTACATCGCCGCCTGGTTATGGCCTACCTCCTGGATGATGGTCTCCGCGTCCGGGGCGTTGGGCAGGCTGTAGTGGGTGTAGGTGTGGTTGCCGATCTCAAAGCCGTGGTCCACCAGGTATTGCAGCCGCTGCTGGAGCGTGCCCGCCAGCTGGGGGCCCTCCGAGCGGTCCTCGTAGAAGGTGGCGGTGCCAAGGTTTACATAAAACGTAGCGCCGATGCCGAAGTCGGGATGCTTTTCGTAAAACTCCAGTAGGATGGCCGCCGCGCAGTCGGGGTTCACCACCAGCTGTCCGTCCTGCTCGATCATGCTGAACTGGCTGGCCGCGCCGTCGTCGAAGGTGAAGATGATGGGCCGATAGCCGGCCTCCACCTTGATCTCGTTGCGCAGAAAGTCGTTCATGGTGGTCACCCGGTAGCCCATGTCGTACAGCCGCTGGAGCAGCTCCCGCAGGTAGGAGAAGCTCTGGGTGTAGCGCTTGAAGTCGTCGGAATAGGTCTCGTTGGGGTCCAGCTCGTCCACGAACCGGTGGAACATCAGGATGGGTATCTCGCCGGCCTCGTTGGGCTTGGTCTTCTCCAGGTCGAGCACAGGCGTGGGGGTCGGCCCCTGGGTGGGCTCCACGGTGGGCTCAGGGGAGGGCGTGACCGGGGCGGAGGCGGTCTGCCCGTTGAGGTGGGTCATGAGCACCGCTTCCAGGCCGACGACCAGCGCGAGCACCAGCAGCAGGAGCACCAATCGCTGTGCTTTCATATGTTCATCCCTCCCTGGCGGCACGAGGGCCGGCCTGTGTATGCGCATCCAGAAATGTACGCACTGCTTTTCGGAAAACAGAAGTCCCGGAAGCCTGCTATAGGCTACCGGGACTTTTGTTGGTGCGCGAGGGGGGACTTGAACCCCCACGCCCGGAATGAGCACTAGAACCTGAATCTAGCGAGTCTGCCAATTCCACCACTCGCGCATATGTGGTGCGCTTTCCAGCGCCCAAATAAAATAGCATACTTTTTATGAAATGTCAATCGGCAATTTGCGTTTTTTGCAAAAAAACCGCCGATGTTTCCCGACGGCATGAAAAAGCCCCCGTGACCGTGCGGTCACGGGGCTTTTACGCGTTGGTTCTTCAGCCGACGCTGCCGCCGGCGGTGAAGTAGGTGCTGCGGACCACGTCGTACAGACTGGCGGTCTGCCGCTCCTCCAGCAGCTTGAAGATGCGCTCGTGGGCGTCATACAGCTCCTGGCCCCGGCCGGCGGCGATCATGTAGCGGTCGCTGTCCAGCCGGACAGAGCGGGTGAGCAGAAACACCATTTCGTTGATACGGGCCACCATGTCGTTGTGGCACATACCGGTGATGACCGCATGGAAGGCGTTGTCGCACTCGAAGACCTTCTCCGGGTCGGCATCCGGCTCGAAAATGGCGGCCTTGAGCTCGTCCAGCCGCTGGCGCAGCAGGTCCATCTGCTCGTCGGTGCGGTTGTGCATCGCCAGATGCAGTATGCCGCTCTCCATGGTGGCGCGCAGCTCGTTCAGCTCCCGGGTGTTGCGCTGGCTGAGGATGATGCCGTAGATCATCGGGTCCACCAGGCTGTCGGTGAAGCCCTCGCACACGAAGGTGCCCTCGGCCCGGCGTATCTCCAGCACGCCGATGTAGACCAGTATCTTCACCGCCTCCCGCACGGAGTTGCGGGCCACGCCCAGCTGCTGGGCCAGCTCCATCTCCGTGGGGATGCGGTCGCCGGGCTTGAGCGCGCCGTCCAGCAGCGCCTGGCTCAGGCTGTCGATCACATACTGCACCACAGAGGGGCGCTCTATTTTTTTCAGATAAGCGGACATGGGCAGTACCTCTCAGTCAAAGGAAGGTAACTGTCGCCGGCTCTGTCAGCCGATGGCGTTGGGCAGCCAGGTGACAAGGCCGGGTACGTAGGTGATGGCGAACAGCACGATCAGCAGCGGCACCAGGAAGGGCAGGATGGCCTTGTACATCTTCTCGATGGTGATGCCGGCCGTCTTGGCGCAGATGAACAGGCTGGTGCCCACGGGAGGCGTGCACAGGCCGATCATCAGGTTGAGCACCAGCACCACGCCCAGGTGCAGCGGGTCGATGCCGTAGGAGCTCATCAGGGGGATCAGGAAGGGGATGGTGATGGTCATGGCGGCCAGAGCCTCCATGAACATACCGATCAGCAGGAAGGCGATGTTCACGATCAGCAGCATCACGTACTTGTTGTCGGTGATGCTGGTGAGGAACTCGCTCACCGCGCTGGTCATGCCCAGCATGGTCACCAGCCAGGAGAAGGCCGCCGCGCCGCAGATCAGCACCAGGATGCCGGCGGAGTCGCGCACCGTCTCCACCATGGCATTTTTCAGCTCCTTCCAGCCCATCTCGCGGTACACGATGACGGACAGCACGAAGGCATAGGCCGCAGCGATGCAGGCCGCCTCGGTGGGGCTGAAGATGCCGGTCCAGATGCCGCCGATGATGATCACCGGGGTCATCAGGGAGAGCAGCGCGTGCTTGGTGGCGGAGAGCACCTCATGCCAGTCGAACTTGTGCACGGGGTAGCCGCGCTTCTTGGCGATGCAGAACACCAGGATGCTGGTGGTGACGGCCAGCAGGATGCCGGGCACCATGCCGCCGATGAACAGCGAGCCCACGGACACGCCGGTCATCATGCCATAGACCACCATGGGGATGCTGGGGGGGATGATGGGGCCGATGGTGGCGGAGGCGGCGGTGACGCCGGCCGCGAAGTCCGGGTCAAAGCCCTCGTCGATCATGGCGTCCACCTCGATCTGGCCCAGGCCGCCGGCGTCAGCCACGGCGGAGCCGCTCATGCCGGAGAACACCACGGAGGCCACCACGTTGGCGTGGCCCAGGCCGCCGGGGATCCAGCCCACCCAGGCGGAGCAGGCCCGGAACAGCCTTCGTGTGACGCCGCCTGTGTTCATCAGCTTGGCTGCCAGGATGAAGAAGGGGATGGCCAGCAGGGTGTAGGAGCTGGCGTTGCTGATCATCCGGTGGATGATGGCGGTGGTGGTGAACTGGCCGGTGACCAGCACGGTGAAGATGGCGGAGATGGACAGGGAGAATGCGATGGGCACGCCCAGCAGCATCATCACCAAGAATCCGCCGATCAGAATGAGAACATATTCAGCAAATCCCATGTTTACGCCTCCAGTTCTTTCTTCGCCTTAGGCGCGTCTTCCGGTTTCCGGTTGAGGATGACGTCGATCAGGTGCACGATGGAGACGACGCACCCGATGGGGAAGCTCAGGTAGAAGATGCCGTTGCGGATGGGGATGGTCTGGTAGTAGGTGCCCCAGGTGGTCTTCACCACACCGATGCTCTCCTTCAGGCCGATGATCAGGAAGGCTATCAGCAGCACGTCGATCACGTCCATGTAGATGCGCCAGGCCTTCGGGCCGAACTTGTCGGAGATAAAGGTCAGGCGCAGATGCTCCTGCTTGCAGAAGGTCATGGGCATGCCGATGAATATCACCCAGGACAGGCCCACCAGCGTCAGCTCGTACTGCCAGCTGATGGGGCTGTTGAACACGAAGCGGGCGATCACGGAGACCACGATGAGCACGCATAAGCCCGTCATGATCACACCGGTCACGATGCCGCAGATCGTGTACAGGATCTCGCTCAGCTTATGGATGGCTTTCATATTCAGCCCCCTCTCATAAAATCAAATGCAGGGGGGATGCGGAAGGCCCGCATCCCCCCACGGTGTTACGGTTTTTTCAGAAGACTGCGGTCGAGCGCTTACTTCAGCTCGTTGATACGGGCGACCATATCCTCGGCCCAGTCATACTGCGCATAGAAGTCGTCATACACGCTCTGGCAGGCGTCGATGAACGGCTGGGTGTCGGGATAGCCGACTTCCATGCCGGCGGCTTCCAGCTCTTCCAGCTGCTCAGCCTCGCTGTCAACGATGTCCTGACGATGCTGCTGGCCGAACTCCACGGCGCACTCGGTGATGATCTCCTGGATGTCCTCAGGCAACTTGTTCCAGGTGGTCAGGCTGAAGATCATGTTCTTGGGCTGATACTGATAGTTCACCATGGTCAGGTACTTCTGCACGTCCTGGAAGCTGTTGGCATAGATGTTGGCAACAGGGTTCTCCTGGCCGTCGAAGGTGCCCTGCTGCAGGGCCAGGTACAGCTCGGAGAAGGCGAAGGGGTTGGCGCTGGCGCCGAAGGCCTCGAAGGTGGCCACGGTCAGAGCGTCCTCAGGAGTACGGAACTTCAGGCCTTCCATATCTTCGGGGGTCTCGATGGGGCGCTTGCTGTTGGTGAACTGGCGCAGGCCGTTCTCCCACCAGGCGATCTGGATCATGTTGTGGTCAGCCAGATCAGCGATCATCTCGTCGCCGATGTCGCCGTCCAGGACCTTGTACACGTGCTCATAGTCGCTGAACAGGAAGGGCAGGCTCAGAGCGGTCATCTTGGGGGCGTACTTGGCCTCCTCGCCGCTGGGCATCATCATGGCGTCCAGGGTGCCCATCTCCAGCATCTGGGACATAGCGGAGTTGCTGCCCAGCTGCTCGGCGGCGAACAGCTGCACCTTCACGCGGCCTTCGCTGCGCTCCTCCACGGCTTCCTTGAATCTCTCCAGGTTGACGTGGATCAGGTTGGTGGTGGTGTCGCTGTGGCCGATGCTGATGGTGTAGGTGTCATCGGCAAGAGCGGCGGCGGACAGGCTCAGGCACATCACCAGAGCCAGGACCAGGGCAAGAATGCGCTTCATTGGGTGTTCCTCCTTAAAAATAATTTTTTCGACTTATATTTACCGGCACGCGCCGGTCGGTCACAGTGTGGGAGCCGTTACCGGCCCAGATAGATGCTCTGCTTGGCCAGAACCAGGTTCAGCAGCAGCTCGTTGCAGGGAGTGGGGATGCCGTGCTCCTTGCCCAGACGGACCACCGCGCCGTTGATGATGCGGATCTCGGTCTCCCGGTGATGGGTCACGTCCTGCACCATGGAGCTGATGGTCTCGTCGGTGGAGCGGGACACGTCGTACACGTGCTCCAGCTCCTCGTCGTGGTCCAGGGTGCAGCCGCAGGCGTTGGCCACGGTCAGGCCCTCTTCCACCAGGATGCGGGCCACCTCATGGGCGTACTGGTTGGCCTCGACAAAGCCGTTCTTGGTCTCCAGCAGGGCGCTCATGCCGTTGATGGCCACGTTGGCCAGCAGCTTGTGCCAGATGGCGTTCATCACGTTCTCGTGCACGGTGACCTCCAGGCCGCAGGCGCGGAAGGCCTCGGCCATCTCCTCCACCTTGGCCATGGGGGCCTTCAGGGAGCCCATGTTGGTCACGCCCACGCCGGTGTGCTTGACGTGGCCGGGGGCCACAGGGGTGGCGCCGAAGGCGGTGTTGCCGATGATGATCTGCTCCTCGGGGACCACCTTGGCGATCTCGTCGTAGTTGCCCAGGCCGTTCTGCAGGCACAGGATCATGGTGTGCTCGTCGATCATGGGCAGGGCGTTGCGCACGGCGGACTCCAGGTACTGGTAGTGGACGAACACCACCAGCAGATCCACCACGCCGATCTCCTTGGGGTCGGTGGTAGCCATGGCCGGGTGGGCGATGACGGGCTTCTGGTCCGCCACGCCGGGCAGGCACTTCTCCACGTAGATGCCGTTGGCCTTGACGGCCTCGATGACGGGGGCGTAGGTGTCCAGCACGCAGACCTCATGCTTGCTGACCAGATAGCTGGCGTAGCAGCTGCCGATGGCGCCGCAGCCGACGAATCCGATTCTCATTGCAGTAATCCTCCTAGATGATGTATATTACAGCTTCTCGGCGATGGAGACGATGTTCTCCACGGTGATGCCGTTGATGGCAAGCAGCCGCTCGTAGGGGGCGGACTGACCGAACTGGTCCTGGATGCCCACGCGCTTGACCACGCCCTTGCCCATCTCGGCGACGACCTCGCACACGGCGGAGCCCAGGCCGTTGATGATGTTGTGGTCCTCCACGGTGATGATCTTGCCGATGTCGTTGACGCAGGCGGCCACGGCCTCCACGTCCAGGGGCTTGACGGTGTGCATATCCAGCACACGGGCGCTGATGCCCTTGGCCTCCAGGGCCTTGGCGGCCTCGATGGCCAGGATCACGGTGTCGCCGTTGGCGATGATGGCCACGTCCTTGCCGTCACGCAGCTGCTTGGCCTTGCCGATGGTGAACTGCTCGTCAGGGCCGTAGATCTGGGCCACCGCGTCGCGGGTGAAGCGCAGATACATGGGGCCGTAGGTGTTGGCCGCCTCACGGACCAGCTTCTTGGCCGCGTTGTAGTCGGCGGGCATGATGACAGTCATGTTGGGGAAGGTGCGCAGCACGCCCATGTCCTCGATGCACTGGTGGGAGGCGCCGTCGTTGGCCGGCGTCACGCCGCCGTGGGAGCAGGCCAGCTTCACGTTCAGGTTGGGGTAGCATACCTCCTGGCGGATCATCTCCGCCATGCGCAGGGAGCCGAACACCGCGTAGGTCACCACGAAGGGGATCTTCCCGCAGGTGGCAAGACCGGCGGCCACGCCGGCGCCGTTCTGCTCGGCGATGCCCACGTTTATGTACTGCTCCGGCAGCTCGCTGCGGAACTGGTGGGTCTTGCAGCTCTTGCCGATGTCCACGTCCACGACCAGGATGTCCTTGTTCTCATGGCCCAGGGCGGCGATCTCCTCGCCGAAGCCGTCGCGGGTCGCGATCTTTTTCAATTCGCTCATCATCTTTACCTCCTGCTCAGTCCTTCAGCTGGGCCTGCAGCTCAGCCATCGCCTGCTCGTACTGCTCCTTGTTGGGGGCCGTGCCGTGCCAGCCGCACTGGTTCTCCATGTAGGAGACGCCCTTGCCCTTCACCGTCTTGGCGATGAGCGCCTTGGGCTTGCCGTTCTTGGCCGCCCGGCAGTCGTCCAGAGCCTTGACGATGGCCGCCATGTCGTGGCCGTCCAGGTAGATCACGTCAAAGCCGAAGGCCTTGAACTTCTCGCCCAGGTCGCCGTTGGGCATGACCTCGTCGGTGGTGCCGTCCAGCTGCAGATGGTTCACGTCCAGGAACACCACCAGGTTATCCAGCTGGTACTTGTGGGCGGTGTTGGCCGCCTCCCAGATCTCGCCCTCCTGGGACTCGCCGTCGCCCACGACCACGTAGACGCGGTAATTCTTCTTGTCCATCTTGCCGGCCATGGCCATGCCCACGCCGCAGGCCAGGCCCTGGCCCAGGGAACCGGTGGAGATGTCGATGCCGGGGCACTTGTTCATGGACGGGTGGCCCTGGAGCTTGGAGCCCTCCTTGCGCAGGGTATCCAGCTCCTCCTCCGGGAAGAAGCCCAGGGTAGCCAGGCAGGCGTACTGGATGGGGCAGACGTGGCCCTTGGACAGGATCATGCGGTCACGGTCCGGCCAGCGGGGATCCTTCGGGTCTACGTTCATGTCGTAGAAGTAGCAGGCGGTCAAAAAGTCCGCTGCGGACAGAGACCCGCCGGGATGGCCCGACTGCGCCTTGTAGATCATGTCGATGACCTTCATGCGCATCTTTGTGGCGGTGTTCTCCAGTTCCTTGATAGAAATGTCTTTCATGCGATCACCTCATTTAGATTTTTTCAGACCAGGAACAGTGAGATCTGGTGTTTTCTGTGGATAAAACAGACAGCCAGCTCTGCGAAAAATCGACAAAACCGGAAGCAACAACGTAGGATGTTGTATGTATAATCTACATCCTGTTCAATGGCGTTGTCAACCGTTTTTTCCGATTTTTCTAACTTTTGGCGTTTTCTACATTTGTGATTTGTGGTTATTGTCAATTGTGCCGGTAAGTTACGGGCCGAGGGCAAAATAAAAACTGCGGCCACGACCCGTAGGTCATGGCCGCAGCTGTATGCGGTCTTATCACTGTTCCTGACGAAGGTATTCCTCCTGTGCCTGGCGGCTGAGGGCCATGGCGGTCTGCATCCACTGGCGCAGGGGCTCGGCCAGGGACTTGTCATCCAGGGCCGCGACGCACTTGTCCAGCACCTGCTGCTCCCGGCCGGCGTTGAGCACCGGCAGGCCCTTTTCCCGCTTGTACCGCGCCACCTGCAGCGCCGTGTGCATCCGCTGCTCAAAAAGGGATACCAGCTGCCGGTCGATGCCGTCTATCTGCTGCCGCAGCAGCTCCAGCTCGTCCACGGTCACGCTTCCTTTCTGCGGTGCATGGGCACGGTATCCGCGCCCATCTTTTTCAGGTTCTCCAGCACGCCCCGCTTGTCGGCCTTGCCGATCAGCGCGTCACGGGACTTTTTGCCCTCGGCCACGGTCATGTTCTTGCTGGGGCCGCCCACGCAGCCGCCCTCGCACACCATGCCCTCGATGAAGTCCGCCGGCAGCTTGCCCGCCTTCATCATCAGCAGCGCCTTCTTGCACTCCGCCGCGCCGGAGCAGCGCATCACCTCGGGCTTTATATCCTCGCCCATCTCCTTGAAGCACTGCAGCACCGCCGCCGTCACGCCGCCGCCGTCGCCGAAGCGCTTGCCGAAGACGCTGCTCTGCTGCCTGCCCACGGGCTCCGGCTCCAGCTCGATGCCCTTGCCGTACATCAGCGAGCGTATCTCCCCGTAGGTGAGCACGTAGTCGGCGTTGCCCTCGATGCCGTGGAGGTTGATCTCGCTCTTTTTGGCGATGCAGGGGCCCACGAACACCGTCACCGTGTAGGGGTCCAGCTGCTTGAGGTACCGGCTGACCGCGCACATGGGGCTGACGGTGGAGGACATGTTCTCTGCCAGGGCGGGGAAGTGGAGGTTTATCATATTCACGAAGGCGGGGCAGCAGGAGGTGGTCATCTTCTTGCCCTCCTTATAGGCCTCTGCCCACTCGGCGGCCTCGGACGCGGCGGTCATGTCGCCGCCCAGGCCCACCTCAATCATGTCGGCGAAGCCGGCCTTTTTCAGGGCCGTGCGCCAGCTGTCCATGGAGATGCCCTCGCCGAACTGGCCCTCGGTGGCCGGGGCCAGCATGGCGATGACCTTCTTGCCCGCCTTGATCTCGTTGATGACCTGCACAACGGCGGCCTTGGTGCCGATGGCGCCGAAGGGGCAGTTGTGGATGCAGATGCCGCAGCGGATGCACTTGGACTCGTCGATCTTGCAGATGCCGTACTCGTCGTAGGTGATGGCGTCCACGGGGCAGACCTTCTTGCAGGGCCGCTCCAGATGGGCGATGGCGTTGTAGGGGCAGGCCTGGGCGCACTTGCCGCACTCCCGGCACTTGTTGGGGTCTATGTAGGAGCGGTTGGGGCCCATGCTGATGGCCCCGAACTGGCAGGAGTTCTGGCAGGCCTTGCCCACGCACTTGCGGCAGTTGTCCGTGACGATGTAGGAGGCGATGGGGCACTCCTCGCAGGCAGCCTGGATGACCTGGACCATGTTGTCGGAGTGGGTCCCGGCAGGGCTCTTGCCCTCGGCCAGGCGGACCCGCTGGCGGATGATCTCCCGCTCTTTATAGATGCAGCAGCGGAACTGGGCCTGGGGGCCGGGGATGAGCCGGTAGGGGATCTGGTCCCGCTCCGCGTCTAGCTTGCCCTCCCAGGCCAGCCGGCAGACTTCCTTTACGACCTCGTGCTTGACCTGCGCGATGGCTTCGTCGTTCGTCACCATAGGTGCATTACCTCTTTTCTAATATAACAGCGGCATTATACATTAGTTCTTATCAAAAGACAACACCGTTCAGGAGTTTTTTTCTTCCGGCGTCCGGCTGTCCAGCTTCCGCAGCCAGCGGCGCAGCAGCGCCAGCGCGAACACCGCGCCGAGGCCCTCGCCCACGATCACCGCGCACACCAGCCCGTGCACGCCGAAGAGCCTGTCCAGCAGGAACATGGCGGGGATGTAGAACACCAGCTGGCGGAACACCGAGTGCAGCAGCGTGTCCCGGCCGTCGCCCATGGCCTGCAGGCAGAAGGAAGTGTGGTAGTTCATCAGCTGCACCGGCGAGGCCAGGCACCGGATGCGCAGGAAGGCGGTGGCGAAGGCCACGGTCTCGGCGGCCTGCTGGGCGTAGGAGCCGGAGGTGCTCATGAAGATGCGGCAGATGGGCGTGGCCAGCAGCTGGAAAAAGCCGATGGAGAACAGGGAGATGACCAGCCCCGTGCGCCGGGCGTATCGGATGACGGCGTTCATCCGCTCCCGGTCGCCGGAGGCGTAGTTGTAGGCCACGATGGGCAGCATGCCCTGGCAGATGCCGATGTTCATGGCGTTGGGCAGCCGCTCGGTCTTCATGACGATGCCGATGGCGGCCAGGGCCTGATCCCCGTGGGCTGCCATGAGGGCGTTGAGGAACACGTTGGCCACGTCGAACAGGGCGTTGAGCAGCGCCGAGGGCACGCCCACGGCGAACACGCCCTTTCTGTCCTCCGGCCGGATGGCCCGGGCCTGGGAAAAGCGCATGCTCAGCGGCGCTGCGCCGGACAGCTTTTTCATCATCACCAGCATGTACACGCAGGCGGCAACGTTGCTCAAGAGGGTGGCCAGGGCCGCGCCGAACACCTCCAGCCCGTCCGGCAGCAGCACGAACATGAAAAGCGGGTCCAGGGCGATATTCAAAATGCCGCCGCCCGACAGGCCCACGCTGGCCTGGCGGGAGTATCCGGCGTTGCGCAAAAGGTGCGCGCACACCGCGCTGAGCACCACCGGCAGCGTGCCCAGTATCACCGTCATCCACAGATACTGCCGGGCGTAGCCCACCGTTTCCGCCGACGCGCCCAAAAGCTTCAAAAGCGGGTCCAGGAACAGCCCCACCAGCAGGGAGTAGGCCAGGGAGACGCCGATGGCCCCGTAAAAGCTGAAGGCGCACACCCGCCGGGCGTCGTCATACTGCCCCCGGCCCATCAGCCGGGCCAGCAGACTGCCGCCGCCGATGCCGAACAGGTTGCCCATAGCGATGGTCATCATGAACACGGAAAAGGCCACCGTCACCGACGCCACCATGTAGGAGTTGCCGGTGCGGCCGATAAAGAAGGTGTCCACCACGTTGTACACCAGGTTGATCAGCTGGCTGATGATGGTGGGGATGGCCATGGACGCCAGCGCCTTGGGCACCGGCGTGGTCTCAAAAAGTTCCTTTTTGCTCTCAGCGTTCATGGGGCGGCGCTCTCCAGTCCCGCGCGGGGCGCAGGCCCCGGCGAATGGTGTGTTTTTTTGTAGGATAGCACCCAAAAAACCGCCCGTCAAGCGGCGTCGGCCCGTCTGTCGGTCATATGGACATTATGGCGAAGACAGGGGGGAGAGGACCAGAAAAAATGGCGAAAGTCACAAATCGTGACCCGTGATTTTTGCTGTTCTCACAATTGAAAAATGGGACCGTTCGTTATATCATTAACTTAGAATATTTTTGGCGAAGTGGATTCGCTTTTTGTTTTACGGTGTTGCGTGTACGTTCACGCAAAGCAAAAAAAGCCCGCTGGGGGATGGGAGGAGCGCCTGTGACGACCATCGCGACCATAGCCAGACGGGCAGGCGTCTCTTCCGGCACGGTGGACCGGGTCATCCACGGCCGGGGCCGTGTCAAGCCGGAGACGGAGGCCAGGGTCCGGGCGGTGATGGAGGAGCTGGACTTCCAGCCCAACAGCCTGGGCAGGGCTTTCTACATGGCCCGGCAGAACAACAAGATCGGCGTGCTGGTGGCCCAGCGCGAGGCGGATTTCCAGGCCATGATCCTGGATGGCGTGGCCGCCGGAGCGGATTACGCCCGGCAGCATGGCATCCAGGTGCTGACCGAGACGGCGGACCCGGACGACGAGGCCGCCTACCTGGCGGCGCTGGAGCGGCTGGTGGCGGCGGACGTGCGGGGCCTGGCCCTGCGGGGCATACCCTCCCGGACGCTGGCGGCGCGGCTGGCGGCGCTGCGGGCCTGCGGCATGCCGGTGCTGGCCTTCAACGAGGACGTGCCGCCCGCGCTGCGGGACTGCTTCGTTGGCCAGAACGACCGGCAGAGCGGCGCCTGCGCGGCCTATCTGATGGGCCAGCTGTGCGCCGGGGGCGGGCCCATCCTGATCGTGGGCGTGACGGAGCAGAACTGGTCCAGCCGGGAGCGCATCGCCGGGTTCATGGAGCAGTACCGGCGCATGTGGCCGGAGGCGGAGCTGGATCGGATCGTCTACGGCGGCGGCCACCGCGCCCAGGCCTACGGCCGGGTGGGGGAGGCGCTGCAGGCGGACCGGCCGCCGGCGGGCGTGTTCGTCAGCGGCGCGGGCCTTTCCGGCGCGGCCCAGGCGGTGGAGCAGGCCGGCCTGGCCGGCCGGGTGAAGGTGGTCGGCTACGACGTGACCGGCACCAATATCGTGTATCTGAAACGGGGCTCGGTACAGTTCCTCATCGACCAGGACCCCTTTGAGCAGGGCAGCGGCGCCGTGCGGCTGCTGGCGGACGCTATCTTCGGCGGCAGGCCGGTGGACCCGGCCGGCCGGGACACGGGCGTGCGGGTGGTCACGCCGTACAATTGCTGAGCGGATAGGAGGCCCCAGTTGATCCAGACAAAAAAGGAAAATGATTTTTCCCAGGGCAGCATCCCCCGCAACATCATGTCCCTGGCCCTGCCTATGACGGCGGCGCAGCTGGTGAATGTACTGTACAGCCTGGTGGACCGTATCTACCTGGGCCGTCTGCCCGGCACCAGCCACCTGGCCCTCACCGGTCTGGGCGTGACGCTGCCCATCATCTCCATCGTCATGGGCTTTGCCAACCTGTGCGGCACCGGCGGCTCGCCCCTGTGCTCCATCAGCCGGGGCAAGGGGGACGACGAGGAGGCCGAGCGGGTCATGGGCAACGCCTTCGCGCTGCTGATCGCGCTGGGACTGGCCATCACCGCCTTCTTCCTGGTGCTGAAGCGGCCCATCCTGTACGCCTTCGGTGCCAGCGACGACACCTTCCCCTATGCCGACGACTATATGACCATCTACCTGTGCGGGACGCTGTTCGTGATGGTCAGCCTGGGGATGAACCCCTTCATCAACGCCCAGGGTTTCGGCCGCATCGGCATGATGACCGTGGTGCTGGGAGCGGCGGCCAACATCATCCTGGACCCCATCTTCATCTTCGACTTCGGCCTGGGCATGGGGGTGAAGGGGGCCGCGCTGGCCACCGTGATCAGCCAGGGGCTGAGCGCGATATGGGTGATGCGGTTCCTCACCGGGAAGAAAGCGCTGCTGAAGCTGCGGCGGGCTTACGTGCGCATGGAGGCAGGCCGGACAAAGAACATCGTGGCGCTGGGCCTGTCCGGGTTTTTCATGAACATGACCAACAGCCTGGTGCAGATCGTGTGCAACGCCACGCTCCAGGCGTGGGGCGGGGACCTGTACGTGGGTGTGATGACCATTATCAACTCCATCCGCGAGGCGGTGTTCATGCCGGTGCACGGCCTGACCAACGGCTCCCAGCCCGTGACCGGGTACAACTACGGGGCCAGAAAGTACACCCGCGTGCGTCAGTCCATTCGGTTCAGCGTGGGGGTGACGGTGGCCTATTCCGCGCTGGTGTGGGTGGTGACCATGGTCTTTCCCGGGGCGCTCATCCGCATCTTCAACAGCGAGCCGGACATCCTGCGGGTAGGCGTGCCGGCGCTGCGAATCTACTTCTGCATGTTCATCTTCATGTCTCTGCAGTCCTCGGGACAGGCGGTACTGGTCAGCTTGGGCCGGTCCCGGCAGGCCATCTTCTTCTCCCTGCTGCGCAAGGCGTTCATCAACGCCCCGCTGACGGTGCTGCTGCCCATGTGGGGCATGGGCACCACGGGCGTGTTCGTGGCCGAGGCCGTCTCCCAGCTGGTGGGCGGACTGGCCAGCTTCCTGACCATGTACATAAACGTATACCGGCTGCTGGGGAGACTGCCGGACGACGGGCCGCCGCCCGCGAAATGGGTCCACTGAGGCCCGCGTCTTCGTTCCGCGCGCGTTCCGCAGCCCTGCCGAAAGGCTCTGCGGTGAAATATCAGTGAAAAAATAATTTATAAACGGAGGGAACTGTCATGAGCGAAAAACCTATCCTCGGCGTACTTCTGGGCAACTCTGCGGGCGTCGGCCCCGAGCTGGTCGCCATGCTGGCGGTGAAGGACTTCTATAAGGACTACTGCCAGCCTGTCATCATCGGCGATCTGCGCATGTTCGAGCACGGCCTGAAGGTGGTAGGCGGCGACGTGCCCCACTACGTCATCCACGATTTCAGCGAGTGCGACTGGTCCAAGGGCTATCCCGTGCTGGACCTGGGCGACCAGGATCCGGACAAGGTGGTCTACGGCGAGGCCAACCTCTACTGCGGCCAGGGCGATCTGCACCAGCTGGACACGGCCATCGAGCTGTGCAAGGCCGGTAAGATCGAGGGCTTCGTGTTCGGGCCCTTCCACAAGGGCGCCATGAAGATGGCCGGCATGCACGTGGAGAGCGAGCATACCTACCTGGCGGACGCCTTTGAGCTGAAGACCCCGTTCTGCGAGGTCAACATGATGGACGATCTGATGACCGTGCGCGCCACCAGCCACATCCCCATCAGCGAGGTCAGTGCCACCATCAACGAGAAGACCCTGCGCGAGGCCATCGAGCTGGGCGAGATCACCGGCGAGAGCCTGGGCCACAAGCCCCGCATCGCCGTGGCGGCCCTGAACCCCCACTGCGGCGAGTTCGGCCTGTGCGGCAGGGAAGAGGTGGACGTGATCCAGCCCACCATCGAGAAGGTGGTCAAGGAGACCGGCTGGAACGTCACCGGCCCCTACTCCGCCGACACCCTGTTCATCGACGCCATCAAGGGCAAGTTCGACGTGGTGGTGACCATGTACCACGACCAGGGCCAGATCGCCCTGAAGCTGGTGGGCTTCCAGCGCTGCATCACCGTGGCCGGCGGCCAGCCCTATCCCATCGCCACCTGCGCCCACGGCACCGCCTTCGACAAGGTCGGCAAGGCCAGCGTGACCACCGACTCCTTCGAGCGCGCCGTGAAGACCACCTCCCGCATGGCCATGGCCAAGCGGGCCAAGGCCTGAGAGCAGAATGTTATGGCCGGGACCCGTCCTGTCCCGGCCTGACAGGATAAAAGAAGAGATCGAAAATAAAGAAAGGAGAGCATCGCCTTGGACAACAAGAAGAAGGGCCTGAACCTTCGTCTGGTGATCCCCGTGCTGACCATCGTCATCTCGCTGGTGTTCATCATCGTGGGCATCACCCAATACGGGTTCTGGACCAATCAGCCTACCCCCGGCTTCTTCCCCATCATCATCGCGGTCTGCCTGCTGGCCTCCAGCATCGGCGCGTTCATCCAGGTGGCGAAGGACAAGGACAGCGCCCCGGTGAAGTACAATTTCAACGAGCTGCTGGTCATGCTGGGCGCATTGGGCATCATCCTGGGGACCCTCGTGATCGGCCTGCCGATCAGCTGCCTGGTCTATGTACTGCTCTGGCTCAAGCTGATGGAGCACGCCCCCTGGAAGGTGGTCATCATCATCGAGCTCATCATCGCCGCCATCATATTCGGCGTGTTCACCGCCTGGCTGCAGATCCGTTTCCCCTGGGGCCTGCTGGGCGATGTGCTCGGATTGTAAGGAGGGCCTGACATGTCAAACTTTGCATCCCTGATCCAGGGCTTCGGCGTGGCGCTGGCCCCCGGCAACATCGGCGCGTGCCTTCTGGGCGCGATCCTGGGCCTTATCGTGGGCGCTATGCCCGGCATCGGCTCTCTGGCCGGCTGCGCGCTGCTGCTGCCCCTGACCTATAAGTTCAATCCCACCACCGCCATCATCATGCTTGGCGCGCTGTATTACTCCAACATGTACGGCGGCTCCTTCAGCGCCATCCTGCTGAATATCCCCGGCGACTCGCCGGCCATCACCACCGCCATGGACGGCTATCCCATGGCCCGCAAGGGCCGTCCCGGCCAGGCGCTGATGGCGGCCAATACCGCCAGCTTCCTGGGCGGCACCATCGGCATCCTGATCCTGACCATCACCGCCAAGGGCCTGGCCAAGATCGGCCTGATGTTCGGCTACGCGGAGATGACCCTGATCCTGTTCATCGCCATGACCTCCATCAGCTGGCTCATAGGCGACAACCCCATCAAGGGCCTGGTGATAACCCTGCTGGGCATCCTGGTGGCTTCCATCGGCATGGACACCCTGTCCGGCGCGCCCCGGTATGAGTTCGGCAATATGTACCTGCTGGGCGGCATCCCCTTCACCCCGTTCATCATCGGCTGCGTGGGCTTTGCCCAGGTCATCAAGCTGATAAACGAGCGGGAGGCGGACGAGAAAAAGCGCCAGAGCCAGGACAGCAAGACAAAGCTCTCTATCAAGGAGTCCCTGCTGACTGCCCATGACTTCAAGCGCATCCTCCCGCCCATCATCCGTTCCGGCATCCTGGCCACCTTCGTGGGCGTGCTGCCCGGCTCCGGCGCTACCACCGGGTCCATGGTGGGCTACGCCATGCAGAAGAAGTTCAAGAGCGAGGAGCCTCTGGGCACCGGCGCCATCGAGGGCATCGCGGCCTCCGAGGCGGCCAACAACGCCGCTGCGGCCGGCGCCTTCGCGCCCCTGCTGGCCCTGGGCATCCCCGGCTCCGGCACCGGCGCGCTGCTGCTGGGCGGCCTGATGATGTGGGGACTGAACCCCGGCCCGCTGCTGTTCGACTCCAACCCGGAGTTCTGCTGGGGCCTGATCTCCTCCATGTACATGGCCAATATCTTCACGCTGCTGGTGGCCATCCTGGTCATCCCGTTCCTTATCAAGATACTCAGCGTGCCCGTCAAGTACATGATCCCCATCATCACCTGCGTGTGCATCGTGGGCGCTTACTCCACCTCCAACTCCATGTACGGCGTGGTGGTCATGTTCATCTCCGGCATCGTGGGCTATCTGCTGGACAAGAACGGCTTCCCCACGGCGCCCATGCTGCTGGCCTTCGTGCTGGCGCCCATGCTGGAGAGCAACATGCGCAAGGCGTTCATCGCCTCTCAGGGCAGCCTGCGCATCTTCGTGGACTCTCCGCTGAAGCTGGTCCTGCTGGCCGTGTTCCTGGTGCTCATCCTGACCCCGGCGGTCAAGGGCGTGCTCCGCAAGGTCAAGGGCGGCAAGGAGAAGACCAAGGTCTGATCCTGTCAACACTGTTTTCCATTACCCCGGAAATATTTTAACTAAAATTAAGAAGGAGAACCAAAAATGAAGAAACTCATCGCTCTCGTGCTCGCACTGCTGATGATCGCCACCCTGGCCGCCTGCGGCGGCGGCGGTGGCTCCGCCAGCAAGGACGAAGGCCCCTTCACCCCCAGCAAGACTGTCACCTGGATCTGCACCTCCTCTGCCGGCGGCGGCTCCGACATCTTCTCCCGCAAGATCACCGACATCATGACCAGCGAGGATATGGTCAACGGCCAGGCCATGGTCGTGTCCAATGAGACCGACGGCGCTGGCGAGGTCGGCCGCAACAAGGTGGCCACCATGAAGGCCGGCGACGCCGACTACACCCTGCTCACCTTCAACTCCGGCGACCTGATGCCCATGGTCCAGAACACCAAGAACCGCGCTTCCAACTTCAAGATCCTGGCCGTCATGGCTGTGGATAAGCAGCTGCTGTTCTCCTGCCCTGACTCCGAGAAGAAGACCGACTATGCCAAGGCCGGCGAGGACCGCAACGACTTCGCCGCCGCCATCGAGGCCGCCAAGAACGGCACCTATGTGGTCATCGGCGGCTCCAAGGGCGACGACATCACCACCTACAACAAGCTGCTGGAGGAGATCGGCCTGACCGACAAGGAGATGGGCTACATCACCTATGACTCCACCGGCGACGCCATCACCGCTGCCCTGGGCGGCAACGTGGACTTCGTCATCTCCAAGCCCGCCGCCGCTTCCCAGTATGTGGAGTCCGGCGACCTGAACGCCGTGCTGGCCCTGGCCACCGAGCGTTACGGCGGCAACCTGGCCGACGCCCCCACTCTGTCCGAGATCGGCGACTATGAGAACGTGGAAGTGCCCGTGTGGCGCGGCGTTGCCGGCCCTGCGGCCATGAGCGACGCGGCCGTTGCCTTCTGGGACGAGGCCCTGGGCAAGGTGGCCCAGACCGACGCCTGGCACACCGAGTATCTGGAGCTGAACCAGCTGGTGGACCAGTACATGAACTCCGCTGACGCCACCGAATATGTGACCCAGTACGAGGCCGATTACATGGCCGAGATGGGCATCGAGTAATATCCGGGCAAGCACTGTGAACCAGGTGGGTCTGTACAAGCAGACCCACTTGGCACAGCTATATCCCAGGCGAAGACCCAGCGTATTTCAACAATAAGCAGGGAGGAATCAAGTATGGAGACCATTACCGATCTCATCAAAGACGTACCCATCCCCAAAATGGTAAAGATTCGCGAGATCTACGACGACACCCACATCCCCGTGGAGGACATCCCCGGCATCATCGTCAAGGAGCTGGACCGGCCTGACCTGGGCGGAAAGATCAAGCCCGGCCAGAAGATCGCCATCACCTGCGGCAGCCGGGGCATGTGCAACAACGCCCTCATGGCCAAGACCCTGGTGGACTTCGTCAAGTCTAAGGGCGCCGAGCCCTACATCGTGGCGTCCATGGGCAGCCACGGCGGCGCCACCGCCGAGGGCCAGCTGCAGATCCTCAAAGACTACGGCATCACCGAGGAGAACATGGGCTGCCCGGTGAAGAGCTCCATGGAGGTGGTGCAGATCGGCGTATCCGACGTCCGCCACCAGCCCGTCTATATCGACAAGAACGCCTCCGAGGCGGACGGCATCCTGCTGTACAACCGCATCAAGCCCCACACCTCTTACCGCGGCCCCTATGAGAGCGGCCTGATGAAGATGATGGCCATCGGCCTGGGCAAGCAGGTGGGCGCCAGCACCATCCACAGCCAGAGCCCCAACATCATGCATGAGCTGATCGAGGAGTACGGCAAGTGCATCCTCAAGAACGCCCCCATCCTGGGCGGCATCGCCATCATCGAGAACGCCTACGACGATACATATCTCATCAAGGGCATGACCCCCCAGGAGATCATCGACGAGGAGCCCAAGCTCAAGGAGATCTCCTACAAGACCATCGCCCATCTGCTGTTCGACGAGTGCGACGTGCTGGTGGTGGATAAGATCGGCAAGAACATCTCCGGCGACGGCATGGACCCCAACGTGTCCGGCCGGTTCGTCACGCCCCACCTGTGCAAGGGCGGCATCGACGCGGAGAAGGTGGTCATCCTGGACATCACCGACGAGACCCACGGCAACGCCCAGGGCATCGGCCTGGCGGAGGTCACCACCCGGCGGCTGTTCAACCGCATGAAGCTGGAGATGACCTATCCCACCGGCGTGACCAACACGTTCCTGCACCTGATGAAGATCCCCATGATCATGGACAACGACCGGGAGGCCATCCAGCTGGCGCTGTGCTGCTGCCCGGATGCGGAGGATCAGAACAACCTGAAGATGATCCGCATCCCCAACACCGCCCACATCGGCGAGATCGAGATCTCCGAGGCCCTCATCCCTCAGGCCAAGGCCAACCCCAACATCGAGATACTCACCGAGCCCTATGATCTGCCGTTCGACGAGAACGGGAACCTGTTTTAAGAAGGAGGCGTCACGATGCGCAACGCTATGATCATCGACGGCAAGGACAACGTGGCCGTCGCCATCGAGCAGATCGCCAAGGGCGAGACTGCGACCTATGTCTGGGAGGGCAAGGAGATCAGCCTGCCTGCCCTGGAGGACATCACCATCTACCACAAGCTGGCCACCCGGGACATCGCCAAGGGCGAGCCCGTGGTGAAGTACGGCGAGCACATCGGCGTGGCCGCCTGCGACATCAAGGCCGGCCAGCATGTCCACGTGCACAACGTGGAGAGCCACCGCGAGAATCTGGACTGAGGAGGAGAGAGGAACATGACTTTTTACGGTTACAGGCGGCCTGACGGCCGGGTGGGCGTGCGCAACTACGTGCTGATCCTGCCCGCCAGCGTCTGCGCCTCCGATACGACCCGCATCATCGCTCAGCAGGTCAACGGCGCTGTCACCTTCAACAACCAGAACGGCTGCTCCCAGGTGGCCTCCGACCAGCAGCTGACCATGGACGTGCTGGCGGGCTACGCCGCCAACCCCAACGTCTACGGCACCGTCATCGTGTCCCTGGGCTGCGAGAACTGCCAGATGGACCTGGTGGCCGCAGCTATTGAGGAGCGTACCAACAAGCCCCTGAAGAAGGTCATCATCCAGGAGGTGGGCGGCACCATCAAGGCGGTGGACATTGCCACCCGCTACGCCCGCGAGATGGTGGAGGAGGCTTCCCGCCTGCAGCGGGAGAAGTTCCCCATGTCTGAGCTGATCATGGGCACCGAGTGCGGCGGCTCCGACCCCACCAGCGGTCTGGCGGCCAACGTGCTGATAGGCCAGGCCAGCGACCTGCTGGTGGCCGACGGCGGCACCTCCATCCTCAGCGAGACCACCGAGTTCATCGGCGCGGAGCACATCCTGGCCCGGCGCGCGGCGAATCAGGAGGTCCATGACCGCATCCTGGGCATCGTTCACCGCTATGAGGCGGCTCTGCAGCTGGTGGGCGAGGAGGTCCGCGAGGGCAACCCCTCTCCCGGCAACAAGGCCGGCGGCATCACCACCCTGGAGGAGAAATCCCTCGGCTGCATCCACAAGGGCGGCCACAGCCCCGTGAACGCTGTGTATGACTACGCCAAGCAGGTCGAGGCCAAGAGCGGCCTGGTCATCATGGACACCCCGGGCAACGACCCGTCCTCCGTGGCGGCCATGGTGGCCGGCGGGGCCCAGGTGGTGGTGTTCTCCAGCGGACGCGGTTCGCCCACCGGCAACCCCATCGTCCCGGTCATCAAGATCACCGGCAACAAGCTGACCTTCGCCAAGATGGAGGACAACATCGACGTGGACGCGTCCCCCATCATCTACGGCACCAAGACCGTGGAGCAGCTGGGCGACGAGCTGTACAAGATGGTCCAGGAAGTGGCCAGCGGCAAGCAGACCAAGGCCGAGGCCCTGGGCTTCACCGAGATGGCCATCGCCCGCGTGTGCAACTACGTATAAGTAATAAGCAGAAGGGGAGTCTTCCATATGAAGAAAAAATATGAAGTAATGGACGGCAACGCCGCAGCGGCGTATTCGGCATATGCCTTTACGGAAGTGGCCGCCATCTATCCCATCACGCCCTCGTCCCCCATGGCGGAAAAGGTGGACGAGTGGTCCGCCAAGGGCAAGAAGAACCTGTTCGGCTCCACGGTGGACGTCATCCAGATGCAGTCCGAGGCCGGCGCCGCCGGCACCTGCCACGGCTCGCTGCAGGCCGGCGCGCTGACCACCACCTTCACCTCCAGCCAGGGCCTGATGCTGATGATCCCGGCGATGTACGCCATGGGCGGCCAGTTTTTGCCCAGCGTCATGCACATCGCCTCCCGCGTGGTCACCAGCAACCATCACTCCATCTTTGGCGATCATACCGACTTCATGACCTGCCGTACCACCGGCTACGCCATGCTCATGAGCTCCTCCCCGCAGGAGGCCATGGACCTGGCGGCGGTGGCGCACCTGAGCGCCATCAAGGCCAAGTACGCGTTCATGCACTGCTTCGACGGCTTCCGCACCTCTCACGAGATGCAGCGCATCGAGGCGCTGGACTATGAGGACCTGCGGGGTCTGATCGACTACGACGCCCTGAAGGCCTTCCGCGCCAAGGCCCTGAACCCCGAGCACCCCACCAACCGGGGCAACAACGTCAACCCCGACGTGTACTTCCAGTGCAAGGAGGGCGCCAACGAGAAGGCCGCCGCCGTGCCCGAGACCGTGCAGTACTACATGGACGAGATCGGCAAGCTGACCGGCCGGGAGTATAAGCTGTTCAACTACTACGGCGCTCCCGACGCGGAGGAGTGCATCGTCATCATGTGCTCCGGCTCCGAGACCGTGAAGGAGACCGTGGACTACCTCAACGCCCACGGCCGGAAGGTGGGCATGGTGCAGGTGCATCTGTACCGTCCGTTCTCCGTCAAGCACTTCGCCGCCGCCATCCCGGCCACGGTCAAGCGCATCGCCGTGCTGGACCGGTCCAAGGAGACCGGCTCCGTGGGCGAGCCTCTGTACCTGGACGTGGTCACGGCCCTCAACCAGGCCGGACGCGGCGACATCCGTGTGGTGGGCGGCCGCTACGGCCTCAGCTCCAAGGACGTCACCCCCGGCCAGTTCGTGGCGGTGTACGACAACCTGAAAAAGGCCGAGCCCAAGAACAGCTTCACCATCGGCATCAACGACGACGTGACCCACACCTCCCTGGACTATGAGGACATCGACCTGTCCCCCAAGGGCCAGATCAGCTGCAAGCTGTGGGGCTTCGGCGGCGACGGTACCGTGGGCGCCAACAAGAACGCCATCACCACCATCGGCCTGATCGCCGGCAAGTACGCCCAGGCGTACTTCTCCTATGACTCCATGAAGTCCGGCGGCCTGACCCAGAGCCATCTGCGCTTCGGTGACGAGCCCATCCGCTCCACCTACCTGGTGTCCTCCGCCGATTTCGTGGCGGTGCACGCGCCCACCTACGTGACGAAGTACGACACCACCGAGGACCTGAAGGACGGCGGCATCTTCCTGCTCAACTGCCCCTGGTCCGTGGAGGAGCTGGAGACCCGCCTGCCCGCCAAGATGAAGTGGGACCTGGCGAAAAAGCACGCCCAGTTCTACATCATCGACGCGGCCAAGCTGGCCGCCGAGATCGGCCTGGGCAACCGCACCAACAGCATCCTGCAGGCCGCCTTCTTCGCCCTCACCAAGGTCATCCCCATCGAGATGGCCGTGGAGGACATGAAGAAGAACAACTATAACTCCTACTTCAAGAAGGCCGGCCAGAAGATCGTGGACCTGAACAACCAGGCCGTAGACGTGGGCATCAGCGCCGCCGTGAAGGTGGACATCCCCGCCGCCTGGGCCACTGCTGAGGACGCGCCCGCTGCCGAGCCGGACGTGACCCCCTTCGTGCGGGACATCGTCATCCCTATGACGAAGGAGCAGGGCAACAAGCTGCCCGTGTCCGTGTTCAAGAAGTACGGCGTGCTGGACGGCACCTGGGAGAACGGCACTTCCGCTTACTCCAAGCGCGGCGTGGCCACCAAGGTGCCCAAGTGGAACGGCGCGGCCTGCGCCCAGTGCAACCGCTGCGCCATGTGCTGCCCCCACGCGGCCATCCGCCCGGTGCTGCTGACCGAGGCCGAGAAGGCCGAGGTGCCCGCTTCCTTCGAGACCGTGCCCGCCAAGGGCCTGGGCAAGGACGCCCCCGCGTACCAGTACCGCATGCAGGTGTCCCCCTATGACTGCCTGGGCTGCGGCGTGTGCGTGACCCAGTGCCCGGCCAAGGACGCGCTGGTCATGACCCCCTTCGAGCAGATGAAGCCGGAGCAGGAGAACTTCGACAAGGTCGCCATGAACGAGAAGTACCTCAAGCACGACGTCATCAGCGACAAGTCCGTCAAGTCCATCCAGTTCGCCAAGCCCTACTTCCAGTTCTCCGCGGCCTGCGGCGGCTGCGCCGAGACTACCTACCTGAAGCTGGTCAGCCAGCTGGTGGGCGACCACATGTACATCGGCAACGCGGCCGGCTGCTCCTCCGCTTACAGCGGCGGCGCGCCCATCCTGCCCTACTGCCGTGACGACCGGGGCTACGGCCCTGCCTGGGAGCACTCCCTGTTCGAGGACAACGCGGAGTTCGCTTATGGCTTCTTCCACGCCCAGGACGCCATCCGCAAGGAGCTGCTGCTCCGCCTGGAGGCCCTCAAGGCCGCCGGCACGGCGGCGGACGCCATCGGCGCGTATCTGGAAGGCTGGGAGGACAAGGAGAAGTCCCGCGCGCTGTCCGACGCGGTGGTGGCCGCCCTGGAGAAGGCCCCCAAGAGCGAGGAAGCCCAGTTCGTGCTGGACAACAAGGAATACCTGGCCAAGAAGTCCGTGTGGGCCGTGGGCGGCGACGGCTGGGCCTACGACATCGGCTTCGGCGGCATCGACCACGTGCTGGCCCAGAACCGGGACATCAACCTGCTGGTACTGGACACCGAGGTGTACTCCAACACCGGCGGCCAGTCCTCCAAGTCTACGCCCACCTCTGCGGTGGCCAAGTTCGCTGCCGGCGGCAAGCAGGTGGCCAAGAAAGACCTGGGCGCCATCTTCATGAGCTACGGCTACATCTACGTGGCCCAGGTGGCCATGGGCGCCGACCAGGCCCAGACCCTCAAGGCCATCCGCGAGGCGGAGGAGTACCCCGGCCCGTCCATCATCATCGCCTACTGCCCGTGCCTGGAGCAGCATATCAAGGCAGGCATGAGCTGCACGCAGGATGAGATGAAGAAGGCCGTGGACGCCGGCTACTGGCACCTGTACCGGTATGACCCGCGCCGGGCTGCGGAGGGCAAGAATCCCTTCCAGCTGGACTCCAAGGAGCCGGACCAGAGCAAGCTCATGGACTTCCTCATGGGCGAGAACCGGTTCGCGTCCCTGAAGAACAACTTCCCCGAGAGGGCCGACGCGCTGTACGCCAAGGCCATCTCCGACGTGAAGGCCCGTTACGCCAAGTACAAGAAGATGGCGGAGGGCTAAAGACCCTATCGAACGCGGCGGCGTCCGGGATCACCCTGGACGCCGCTTTGCGCGGAGCATTCGGAGGATGTCATGCGTAAGATACTGTTGGTCATCGACATGCAAAAGGACTTTGTGGACGGGGCCCTGGGCACGCCCGAGGCTGTGGCCATCGTGGACAGGGTGGCGGAGGAGATAAAAAAATATCCCCCCGAGAACGTCATCGCCACCCGGGACACCCACCCGGAAAACTATCTGGAGACCCAGGAGGGGCGCAATCTGCCCGTGGTCCACTGCGTGAAGGGCACCCCCGGCTGGCAGCTGAACGAAAAGGTCGCCGCCGCCCTGGGCAAGGCGCAGATCGTGGATAAGCCCACCTTCGGCTCCGTGGAGCTGGCAAAGATGCTGGCGGCCATGGCGGAGAAGGAGGAACTGGACGTAACGCTGGTGGGGCTGTGCACGGACATTTGCGTGGTGTCCAACGCCCTGCTGGTGAAGGCGTTCCTGCCGGAGACGCCGGTGTCCGTCATCGCGGACGCCTGCGCCGGCGTGACGCCGGCCAGCCACGCCGCCGCCCTGGAGACCATGAAAATGTGCCAGATACGGGTAGTGTAAGGACAAAGCAGCAAAAAGCCTGTGTCCAAATCGGACACAGGCTTTTCCTATGCGCTTTTTTATGTCTGCTTTGCCGGCAGGCGTTTGCCGGCGCGGCGCTTTTTGCGCTGGGAGCGGACCACCACATACACCATCATCACGATGGTTATCACGTAGGGGATGGTGTTGGTCAGGTCGGAACTGACGTAGTCCTGCAGCCGCAGGCCGATGGCGTCGAAAAAGCCGAACATCAGCGCCGCGCCGTAGGCTACGGCGGGGTCGGCCTTGCTGAATATGACGCAGGCGAAGGCGATGTAGCCCCGGGAGTTGGCCATGTTCTCGGCGAAGGTGCCCTGCAGCTGGCCCAGGGACAGATGGGCCCCCGCCAGGCCGCACAGCAGCCCGCACAGGATGCTGGCCAGCCACTTCATCCTTTCCGGCGCGATGCCGGCGGTGCGCAGGGTCTCGGGCTTTTCGCCGCTGGCCCGCAGCCAGAAACCGTAGGGGGTCTTGTATACGAACAGCCACATGATGAGCACCAGCGCCCAGGTGAGATAGACGAACAGAGAGTTATCGTTGAGCACCTGGCCCAAAAAGGGGATGCTGTCCAGGCCGGGGATGTGGACCGTGGGCAGGGCGGGGTTGCCCTTGGTGCCGGCGGTGCCGAAGATGGAGCGGGACAAAAAGCTGGTCAGGCCCAGGGCGAAGGTGTTCAGGGCCGTGCCGATGATGAACTCGTCGGAGCGGAACTTCACCACGAACAGGGCGAAGAACAGGCCCACCACCACGCCCATGGCCAGCACCAGCGCCACCCCTGCGGCGGCGGAGCCGAACAGGTAGCTTCCCAGCACGCCGAAGAACGCGCCCATGAGTATCATGCCGTCCATGCCGATGTTCATGATGCCGGCGTGCTCGGTCATGGCCCCGCCCAGGGCCGCCAGGGCCACCGGCGTGGCGGAGCGGAGCATCTGGTTGAAGGTGCCGGCGGAGAATACGCTTTTCAGGATGTCCTCAAGCATGGTCCCGGCCCTCCTTCCGGCGGATGTCCGCCTGTGCCTTTTTCCGCTGGGAACTGGCCCGCAGGGAGGAGAAGATGCCGCTCTCCGCCGCCATGAAGAAGATGATGACCGTCTGGATGATGAGGTATATCTGGTTGGGCACCCCGGCGGACAGCTCCATGCCCTGGGCGCCTATCTTCAGGATGGCGAAGAAGAACGAGAGGAATATGACCGTCACCGGCTGGTACCCGGCGATCATGGCCACGGTCAGGCCCTCGAAATAGTACTGGTTGCTGATGCTGCTGCGGTACAGGTGCTCCACGCCGTAGACACGGAACATGCCCACCAGACCGCACATGGCCCCGGAGATCACCATGCAGATGATGACGATGCGGTCCGTCTTGATGCCGGAGAAAAAGGCGAAGCGGGGGTTCTGGCCGGTGAGCTTCATCTCATAGCCGGTGGAGGTCTTCTCCATGATGTACCAGGTCAGGAAGGTGACCACCACGGCGGCCAGGATGGCGGTGGACAGGTTGGAGCTGGGGATGAGCTGGGAGAACCAGTACCGCCCGTCCAGCTGGGCCGTGGCGGCCACCATGTTCTTGTTGGCGTTCTTCCACGGGCCCTTGGCCAGGTACTGGCACAGGCTGGCGGCGATGGTGTTGAGCATGATGGTGGTGATGACCTCGTTGACCTTCACCTTCACCTTCAGCCAGCCGGGGATGAGGGCGTAGAGCCCGCCGGTGATCATGGCCCCCAGGGCGGCGGCGGGTATCACGATCCAGGCGGACAGGCCGTTCAGCCAAACGCCCACCTGGCAGCCCACCACCGCGCCCAGCAGCAGCTGGCCCTCGCCGCCCACGTTGAATATGCCCACACGGGAGCCCAGCACGCAGGCCAGGCCCGTCAGGCACAGAACCATGGCGTATTCCAGAAAGTCGCCCACATGCCGGGCGTTGGAGAACGCCCCGTCGATCATGGCGGCGTAGGCCTTGATGGGGCTGAAGCCGGCTACCGCCAGCACCACCGCGCCGATGGCGAAGGCCAGCAGCACGCTGATGCAGAGGCTGCCCAGATAGCCCCAGTTGAACTTTCTTTTCACGATACCGCCTCCTTGTCACGCAGCGCGCCGGTCATGGCCAGGCCGATCTCGTCCTTGGAGAAGGTCTCGGCAAATTCGCCGGTGATCTTGCCCTCATAGACGGTGACGATGCGGTCGGAAAGGCGGAACACCTCGTCCAGGTCCGCCGAGCACAGCAATATGGCACAGCCGGCGTTGCGCCGGGCGATGATCTGGCTGTGGATGAACTCGATGGCCCCCACGTCCACGCCACGGGTGGGCTGGGCCACGATGAGCACCGGGCAGTCGAAGGAGAACTCCCGTGCGATGACTACTTTTTGCATGTTGCCGCCGGACATGGACCCCACGGTCACATCCGTGCCCGCGCCCCGGATGTCGAACTTCTCGTACAGCTGCTGGGCGTAGCGCTCGATGGTGCTCCGGCGCTGGTGGAAGCCGAAGCGGTTGAAGCGCTTTTCGCGCTGCTTGCCGGTGAGCAGATTGTCCGTAACGGTGGCGTCCCGGCTCACGCCGGTGGCCAGCCGGTCCTCCGGCACGTGGGCCAGACCGATGGCCCGGATGGCGCCGGGGTCCAGGCCCGTGGCGTCCTGGCCGCATATGGTCACTTTTCCGGACTCGGGCTTTCGCATGCCGGTGATGGCCTCTATGAGCTCGCTCTGGCCGTTGCCCTCCACAGCGGCGATGCCCAGCACCTCCCCGGCCCGGACGGACAGGCTCAGCCCGTCCACCGCCGTCAGGCCCCGGTTGTCCCGGACGGTCAGGTCTTTCACCTCGATCATCACGTCCCCGGGCGTGCCGGTCTTCTCCAGGTGGTCGTACAGCACCGGCCGGCCCACCATCATGGAGGCCAGGGTCTGCTCGTCCACCTCGGCGGTGTTCCGCACGCCCACCAACTGTCCCTTGCGCATCACGCCCACCCGGTCGGATATGGCCAGCACCTCGTACAGCTTGTGGGTGATGATGATGACGGTCATGTGCTTTTCCCGCACCACCCGGCGTATCACAGCGAACAGCTCGTCCGTCTCCTGGGGGGTGAGCACGGCGGTGGGCTCGTCCAGGATGAGTATCTCCGCGCCCCGGTAGAGGGTCTTGAGTATCTCCACCCGCTGCTGCAGGCCCACGCTCAGCTCGCCCACCGGCTCGGCGGGGTCCACCTCCAGACCGTACTCCTCCACCAGCTGCCGGGTGCCGCGCTCGGCGGCGGCGTTATCGAAGAATATGCGGCCCTTCCGAGGCTCCCGGCTGAGGACGATGTTCTGGGCCACGGTGAAGGAGGGTACCAGCATGAAGTGCTGGTGGACCATGCCCACGCCCATGGATATGGCCGTCTTGGGGTCGAAGTCCGTCACTTCCTGGCCACCTATGAAGACCTTTCCGTCGGTGGGGGCGTGGATGCCGTACAGCACGTTCATCAGCGTGCTCTTGCCTGCGCCGTTCTCGCCCACCAGAGCGAACACCTCGCCCCGGCGGATGTCCAGCGTCACGTCGTCGTTGGCCAGCACGCCGGGGAAGGCCATGCTCACATGCTCGAAGCGCACAGCGATCTCGTCCAAACAGATCACCTCTCTCGTTGCTTAAAAAAGGGCGCGTGTTACACGCGCCCCTGCTTTGTCATGCCGGGTCTCAGCTGCGGGTGGTGTCCACCACGATGTCGCCGGTGACGATCTGTCCGGCCAGCGCGGCCACCTCTGTCTTCAGCTCGTCGGAGATCTGCTGGGCAGCGCCCTCCTCGCCGTAGCTGATGTGGATGTAGCCGGAGGACATGTCGGCCACCCAGGTGTCGCCCCACAGGGAGTCGTCGCCGTCGACGAGGGCGGAGACGGCGGCATAGATGGAATTGCCGACCTCCTTCATCATGGAGCAGATGATCACGTCCTCGTTGATGTACTTCTGGTCAGAGTCCACGCCGATGGCGTAGAAGCCCTTCTCCTCGGCGGCCTCGAACACGCCGTCGCCGGTGGCGGAGGCGATCTGGAAGATCACGTCGGCCCCCTCGTCGTTCAGGGCGATGGCGCACTCCTTGCCCACGGCGGGGTCGGTGTAGGTGTTGGCGTAGTTGTGCACGACCTCGATCTCGGCGTCGTTGATCTCGGCGTAATACTTCGCGCCCTGCTCATAGCCCACGATGAAGTCGTTGATGGTGTCGGCGTCCTCGCCGCCCACAGCGCCCACCACGCCGCTCTCGCTCATGGCTGCGGCGATGTAGCCGGCCAGGAAGGAGCCCTCGTTCTGGGCGTAGGTGATGTTCAGCACGTTCTCCACCGGCTCGGAGGTGGCGTTGTCTATCCAGATGAACTTCACGTCGGGATACTCGGGGGCCACGGTCTCGATGTCGTAGAACTCCCAACCCACGCAGACCACCACGTCCGCCACGTCGGCGGCGTTGCGTATCTGGGCGGTGTGGTTCTCGCCGCCGCACTCGATGGTCTTCAGCTCCACGCCGAAGTCCTCCACCAGCTTGTCGCAGCCGGCCTTGGAGGAGTCATAGAAGGAGCGGTCGCCGAACTTGTCCGCCACCACCAGGGCAACGGTCATATCCGCGTCGTCCGCGAAGGCAAAGCCGGCCAGTCCGGCCGCCATGACCAGGGCCAGCAGCAGGGAAAGGATGCGCTTTTTCATGGTTTATGTACCTCCCAAAAGTTTTCAGATGTGGTCATCGGCCGGCATGCCGGCCCGTATGTGCTGATTATAGCAAGTTTTGACGCCTGATTCAAGGGGCTTTGATGAATTATAAAAAGAAGTGGCGAAAAAATTTGTATATTTTAGCCAGTTCGTTACGAAAAATTCTTGCATTATGCACGATGAGCTAGTATAATAACGATTAGAATAGGAAGGGAGGGGCTCGAATGAAGGAAGTGTTGTTGGTAGACTGCTGCGTGCGGCGGGAACAGTCCCGCACGGCCCGGCTGGCCCGGGCGTTCGTGTCCGGTCTGGGCGACGGATGTGCCGTCAGTGTGCTCCGGCCTGACGAGGAGAGGATGCGGCCCCTGACGGGGGACACGCTCCGGGAGCGCGACCGCCTTTTGGAGGAGGGCGCGCTGGAACGGCCCCGGTTCGATTATGCCCGGCAGTTCGCCGGGGCAGATGTGGTGGCGGTGGCGGCGCCATTCTGGGACCTAAGCTTTCCCGCCATTTTGAAGGTGTACATAGAGAACATCAGCGTGGAGGGCATCACCTTCCGCACGGCGGAGGACGGGCTGCACGGCCTGTGCCGGGGCTCGGACCTCATACTGCTGACCACCAGGGGCGGGTATTACGACGGCACGGCCCTGGAGCAGGGCAGCCGGTACATGGAGGCTCTGAAGGACTTCTTCGGCTTCGGCTCGTACACCTGCGTGGCTGCGGAGGGCCTGGACACGGGCGTGGACCCGGAGCCGCTGGTGTCCGCCGCAGAGAGCCAGGCCATGGCCCTGGCGGCCAGTCTGTGATCATTCTGCCAGAAAACCAGACAAAACACCCGGCCTTGGGCCGGGTGTTTTGACATATGCGGAGAATTTATCCAGGTTTTGATGCAAAACGGCGGCTTTTGTGCTATACTCAAGCATGTACTTTTTTAATGTGTGAGGTCCGGTCGTGCAGCGGGTTTTGGATGGAATGAAAAATGTGGCCCGTGGGCTCCTGTCGTTTTTGCGGTGGGTGCTGCTGGCGGGCCTCACCGGCGTTGTGGTAGGCGCGGCGGCGGTGGCCTTCCACTGGTGCATCGGCACGGCCACGGCCCTGCGGCTGATGCACCGCTGGCTCATCTGGCTGCTGCCGGTCGTGGGCATAGCCATCGTGTGGCTGTATAAGATATGCGGCATGGCCGACGACAAGGGCACCAACCGGGTGCTCAAGGCGGTGCGGGAAGGGGAGCCCATGCGCCTGCGGATGGCGCCGCTCATTTTCGTCTCCACGACGCTGACCCACCTGGTGGGCGGCTCTGCCGGCCGGGAGGGCGCGGCGCTGCAGCTGGGCGGCTCCATGGCCGGCTGGGCCGGCCGGCGGCTGGGCCTGGACGAGAAGGACGAGCGTGTGATGGTCATGTGCGGCATGGCGGCGGCGTTCTCGTCCCTGTTCGGCACGCCCATCACGGCGGCCATCTTCGCCATGGAGGTGGTCAGCGTGGGGGTCATGTACTACGCGGCCATCGTGCCCTGCCTGGTGGCCTCCGTGAGCGGGTTTCTGCTGGCCTACGCGCTGGGGCTGCACGGCCTGGTGGGCTACGCCGCCGGGGCCATCCCGGCGCTGACCGGCGTCAGCATGTTCCAGAGCGTTATCCTGGGGGCCATGTGCGCGGTGGTGTCGGTGCTGTTCTGCGAGGTCATGCACGTGACCCACAGCCTCTATAAAAAATACATCCCCAACGCCCTGGTCCGGGGCGCTGTGGGCGGCGCCATCGTGCTGGCGCTGCTGCTCGTCATCCCCAACAGCTGGTACTACTGCGGCGCGGGGGACGAGCTGATCCGGGTGCTGCTGGGCGGCCGGAGCGGCTGGTACGCATTCCTTTTGAAGATACTGTTCACCGCCCTGACCCTGGGGGCGGGCTTCCGGGGCGGCGAGATCGTCCCGGCCATGTGCGTGGGCTGCGCCTTCGGCACCTGGATGGGCCCGCTGCTGGGCATGCCCCACGGCTTTGCCGGGGCGCTGGGCATGGCGGCGGTGTTCTGCGGCGTGACCAACTGCCCGGTCACGTCCATGCTCCTCAGCTACGAGCTGTTCGGCGGCGAGGGCGTGGTGCTGTTCGCCCTGGGCTGCGCGGTCAGCTACATGCTCTCCGGCTACTATGGCCTGTACAGCGAGCAAAAGATCGTCTATTCCAAGCTCCGTGCGGAGTGGGTGGACAAAAAAGCGGTTTAAAAGAGAAAGGAGAGAGCATCTATGAATTTCGTCTTTATCTCGCCCAACTTTCCCCATACATACTGGAACTTCTGCGACCGGCTGCACCGCGACGGGGTGAACGTGCTGGGGGTGGGGGACTGCCCCTACGACGCGCTGGAGCCGGGGCTGAAAAATGCCCTGACGGAGTACTACCGGGTGGACAGCCTGGAGAATTACGACCAGGTGTACCGGGCGGTGGCCTTTTTCGCTTTCCGGTACGGCAAGATCGACTGGCTGGAGTCCAACAACGAGTACTGGCTGGAGCAGGACGCCCGGCTGCGCACGGATTTCAATATCACCACCGGCGTGGACACCCAGGCCGTGGCCGCCTTCAAGAGCAAGTCCGGCATGAAGCGGTATTACGCCCAGGCGAAGGTGCCCTCCGCCCGCTGCCATCTGGTCACCGATAAGGCGGCGGCCCAGGCGTTCATCCGCGAGGTGGGCTGGCCCGTCATCGCCAAGCCGGACAACGGCGTGGGCGCGTCCCACACCTGGAAGCTGAAGGACGAGGCGGACCTGGACTGGTTCTTCTCCGTCAAGCCGGACGAGCAGTACGTGATGGAGGAATTCGTGGAGGGGACCATCCGCTCCTATGACGCCATCATGGACAGCCAGTGCCGGCCCCTGTTCGAGTCCACCGGCATATTCCCGCCCTCCATCGCGGACATCGTCAACGACCAGGGCGATCTGGCCTACTACGTGGCGGACACGGTGCCCCAGGCCCTGGCCGACGCGGGCCGCCGGACGGCCAAGGCCTTCCACGCCGCCAGCCGGTTCGTGCATCTGGAGTTCTTCGAGCTGACCCGCGCCAAGCCCGGCCTGGGCAAGGTGGGGGACTTCGTGGGCCTGGAGGTGAACATGCGCCCTGCGGGCGGCTACACCCCGGACATGATGAACTTTGCCCACAGCACGGACGTGTATCAGATATGGGCGGACATGGTCTCCTTCGACGAGCGCCGTCTGGCCCCCAGCGGCCAGGACCACTTCTGCGCCTACGCCAGCCGGCGGGATACCAGCACCTACCGCCATTCCCATGACCAGATCATGGAAAAATACGGCGCGCAGATGGCCATGTGCGAGCGGATGCCGGACGCGCTGAGCGACGCCATGGGCAACCAGATGTACACCATCCACGCCGCAGACGAGGACGCGGCCAAGCAATTCATCCGCTTCGTCTCGGAGCGCGCATAACATAGGGAGGACATATGGAAACACGTTATTTCAAAGAGTACAGCCGCATCCTGGACCGGCCCATGGAGTTCAAGATATACGGCACCGGCGGCAAGCTGTGCCTGGCGTTCCCGCCTCAGAACGGCCGATTCTTCGACTTTGAGAACTACGGCATGGTGGACACCGTGGCTCCCTGGGTGGAGCAGGGCAGGGTGATGATCGTGGGCGTGGACGCCATCGACGGGGAGACTTGGTCCTCGGACGGCGACCCCCGCTGGCGCCTGGAGCAGCAGGAGCGCTGGTTCGCCTACGTGACGGACGAGCTGCTGCCCCGGCTGTATCAGCTGGGCTGTGACGACCGCAAGGCCATGACCACCGGCTGCAGCATGGGCGCGCTGCACGCGGCCAACTTCTTCTTCCGCCGGCCGGACCTGTTCGACACGGTCATCTCCCTGAGCGGGCTGTTCGACGCCAACTTCTTCTTCGGCAATTACCACGACGATTTGACCTACGCAAACTCCCCCCTGCAGTTCATCCCCAACATGCCCGACGACCACCCCTGGCTGGAGCTGTACCGCCAGAGCCACATCATCCTCTGCTCGGGCCAGGGCGCCTGGGACGAGGAGATGATGGCCCACGAGCGGCGGCTGGAGTCCATCCTGCACGTGAAGGGCGTGCCCGTCTGGGCGGACTACTGGGGCCCGGACGTGTGCCACGACTGGCCCTGGTGGCGCAGGCAGCTGCCCTATTTCTTCGGCAACCTGCCCATATAAGGGAGCGGACATGAGCGCGACAGAGCGGTTTTTGCGGTACATCCGGCTGGATACCCGCTCCAGCGACAGCGCCGGCACCACCCCCTCCAGCCAGGGACAGTGGGCCCTGGCCCGGCTGCTGGCCAACGAGCTGCAGGCCATGGGCCTGCCGGCGTCGGTGGACAAAAACTGCGTGGTGACGGCCCGTATGCCGGCCAGTCCCGGCTGCGAGAGCGCTCCGGCCATCGGCTTTCTGGCCCATCTGGACACGTCCCCGGACTTCTCCGGCCAGGGCGTGAAGGCCGTGGTGCACCAGCGCTACGACGGGGGAGACGTGGCCCTGCCGAAGGAGGGCCGGGTGCTGCGGGTATCGGACTTTCCCGTTTTGAAGGGCCTGGCCGGCAAGACCCTCATCACCGCCGACGGCTCCACGCTGCTGGGGGCGGACGATAAGGCCGGCGCGGCGGAGATCGTGGAGATGTGCGCCCGGCTGCTGGCGGGAGATACGCCCCACGGGCCGGTGTGCGTGGCATTCACCCCCGACGAGGAGATCGGCCAGGGGGCGGACCACTTCGACGTGGCCGCCTTTGGGGCAAAGTACGCCTACACGGTGGACGGCGGCGCGGCCGGGTCCATCGAGTATGAAAACTTCAACGCCGCCAGCGCCATCATAACCATCGAGGGCGTGGCGGTCCATCCCGGCGCGGCCAAGGGCGTCATGGAAAACGCCCTTCTCATCGCCCAGGAGATAAACGCAGCTCTGCCGCCGGAGCAGATACCGGCCCGGACCGACGGCTACCAGGGCTTTTTCCACCTGGACGGGCTGGAGGGCACCGCCGCCCGCGCCCGGATGGGCTATATCATCCGGGACCATGACCGGGACCTGTTCGAGGAAAAGAAGGCGCTGCTCGCGGCCGTGTGCCAGAGGGTGGGCAGGGCCCATCCCACCGCGAAGGTGACGCTTAGCATGCGGGACAGCTATTACAACATGAAGCAGCGGCTGGCCGGGTGCATGCACCTGGTGGAAAACGCCAAAAGGGCGGCGGAGCTGGCGGGGCTCGTCCCCGTGACCGTGCCCATCCGGGGCGGCACCGACGGCGCGCGGCTCTCCTACATGGGCCTGCCGTGCCCCAACCTGGGCACCGGCGGATACAACTTCCACGGGCCCATGGAGTGCGTCTGCGCCGAGGACATGGAGGCGGCGGCCGACATGCTGGTGCACATCGTGCGGATATACAGCGGCTACGGACAGTGACAAAAAACATCCGCCGGGAGGCACAGTCTCCCGGCGGATATTTTTGTTTTTTGGAAACCGACAACCACGGGCTATGCCCGTGGTACAAAAAAGGCTATGCCTATGAGTAGAAAAGATAAACC
>CANPXW010000005.1 GCA_947587025.1 uncultured Oscillospiraceae bacterium | reverse complement strand
CACATCATGGGCCTGCCCATGGGCTACGTGCGCTCCGGGGCCAAGGACCACGGCCGGAAAAACCAGATCGAGGGCGCGCTGGAGCCGGGCCAGAAGGTGGTCGTAGTGGAGGACCTGATCTCCACCGCCGGCAGCGTGCTGGAGGTGGTGGACGTGCTGCGCCAGGCCGGCGCGGAGGTGCTGGGCGTGGTGAGCATCTTCACCTACGGCATGCGCAAGGGCCTGGACCGGCTGGCGGCGGCCAATGTGCAAAACGTCTCCCTCACCGACTTTGACGAGATCGCCCGCGTGGCGGCCGAGGAGGGCTATATCCGGCCCGAGGACGTGGCCCGGCTCATCGCCTTCCGCAACGACCCCTCCGACGAGAGCTGGATGGAGGGCGGAAAATGAGGAGCCTTATCGACATCCTGGACCTGTCCGTGCAGGAGCTGGACGGGCTCACGGACACGGCCCTGGACATCATCGACCACCCGGAGAAGTATGCCCGCGCCTGCGAGGGCAAGAAGCTGGCGACCCTCTTTTTCGAGCCCTCCACCCGCACACGGCTGAGCTTCGAGGCGGCCATGTACGAGCTGGGCGGCCATGTGATAGGCTTTTCCGAGGCGGCCAGCTCCTCCGCGTCCAAGGGGGAGAGTGTGGCGGACACGGCCAAGATCGTCAGCTGCTACGCCGACATCATCGCCATGCGCCACCCGAGGGACGGGGCGGCGCTGGTGGCGGCCCTGAACGCGTCCATCCCCGTCATCAACGGCGGGGATGGCGGCCACTGCCACCCCACCCAGACCCTGGCGGACCTGCTGACCATCCGGCGGGAGATGGGCCGGTTCGACCACCTGACCATCGGGGTGTGCGGCGATCTGAAATACGGCCGGACGGTCCACTCCCTGGTGGGGGCCATGAGCCGGTACGAGGGGACCCGGTTCGTGCTCATATCCCCAGAGGAGCTGCGCATGCCCGACTATGTGCTCCGCGCCATGGACGAGCAGGGCATCCCCTACACCGAGACCGCCGACCTGGACGGAGCCATCCCCCAGCTGGACATCCTCTACATGACCCGCATCCAGCGGGAGCGGTTTGCCGACCCGGCCCAGTACGAGCGGCTCAAGGACAGCTACGTGCTCACCCCGGCGCTGATGGCCGGGGCCAAGGCGGACATGGCCGTGCTGCACCCGCTGCCCCGTGTCAACGAGATCGCCGTGGCGGTGGACGCCGACCCACGGGCGGCCTATTTCCGGCAGGCCCTCAACGGCAAGTACATGCGCATGGCCCTCATTTTGAAGCTGCTGGACGCGGCGAAGGACCCCGCGCCCCAGGCAAGTCTCCCCGCCGACGGGCCCAGCGGCTGGCGCTGCCACAACCGCCGGTGCATCTGCCAGACGGAGCAGGAGCTGCCCCAGACGTTCTATCGTGCCGGCGACGGCGTCGTCCGCTGCGCCTGGTGCGACGCCGTGGCGGAGAGGGAATAAAAAATGGGCCTGGACGCAAAGTCCAGGCCCTTCCTTGTTGAATGGCCCCCTGACGAGGGAGCCGGATAATATGTCAATACCCCAGCGTCCGGTCCACCAGGTGGGCCAGGGGCCGGCCGGCGATGTAGTTTTCCAGGTCCTCGCAGAAGCTGTCCACGTTCCTGTCGCAGGTGTAGGGCAGGGAGGTGCTGCCGGCGATGTGGGGCGTGATGATCAGGTTTTTCGTCTCCCACATGGGATGGTCTGCGGGCAAGGGCTCCGGCGTGAACACATCCAGGGCCGCGCCGGCCAGCCTGCCGGCGTTGAGGGCCTCCATGAGGGCGGCTTGGTCCACCGCCGTGCCCCGGCCCACGTTGATGACGCAGGCGCTCTCCGGCAGCAGGGCGATGCGCTCCCGGCTGAGGATATGGGCGGTCTCGTCCGTGCCGGGCACCGCCATGACCAGCATTTCCGTGGAGGGAAGCAGCCCGTCCAGCTTTTCGATGGGGTATACCTCGTCGAAATCCTCTGCAGGCCGGCCGCTGCGATTAACGCCGATGACCTTTGCCGCGCCCAGAGCGCGCATCCGCTGGGCCACGCATCGGCCGATCTGACCCGTGCCCAGCATCACCAGCTCCAGCCCGTGGATGGAGCGGATGGGCATGGCCTTGCCCCACTGGTGCGCAAAGGCCTGGCGGCTGTACGCCGGCATCCGCCGCAGGAGCATCAGCGCCGTCATGACCACATGCTCGGCGATGGTCAGCCCGTAGACGTTGGAGTTGGTCAGCTGGCAGTGCTCGTTGGGGAACAGGGAGGGGTCCTTGCAGTACACGTCCACCCCCGCAAAGGCGCAGCAGTACCATTTCAGCTCCTTGCACTGTTTGAACAGTTTGGGCACGCAGGAATAGAGCACCTCGGCGGTGCGGCCGAAGGCGGCGGCCTCGTCCAGCTGGGCGGTGGTGAAAAACCGCACGTTCATGCCGCCGGAGCGGGCGGTCCGCTCTATCTGGGCCTTGTGGGCGTCGGTGAGAAAATCCAGGCACACGCAAATATCTCTTGCCATGGCGTCGGTCATCCTTTCGTCTTTTCGTTGGTTTCAGTATAGCACGGCCGCCCGCTGAAAACAAGCGCGGTGCCGGCCGCGACCGCCGCTTGACAGGACACGGGCCGGCCTGCTATGATGGAAGAAAAAACCACGTAAATACCGACAAGGAGGGCGCAAAATGAAGTTTCAAAAGTCGGCCTGCATCGAGCCTATGTACACGGAGCTGCCGTTTCTGGACCGGTTCCAGGCGGCGAAGAACGACGGCTTCGACTTCGTGGAGTTCTGGGGCTGGACGGACAAGGATCTGGACGCGGTGAAGGCCGCCGCAGACGCCGCCGGGGTGGGCATCTCCGGCTTCAACGGAGACGCGGAGCTTTCCCTCATCGACCCGGCCCAGAAGAAGGACTACCTGGACTACCTGAAAAAGTCCGTGGCCACGGCAAAAAAGCTGGGCGCCCGCAGCGTCACCATCCACTCCAACGGCATGGATAACGGCCGGGTGCTGTGCGCCTACCCGGAGCTTTCCGACACGGTGAAGCTGTGCACCATGTACGGCACGCTCCTGGAATGCGCCAAGATAGCCGAGGATGCCGGTATAGCCATGAATCTGGAGCCGCTGAACATCACCACCGACCATATGGGGACCTACCTTGCCACCACCCGCATGGCGGCGGAGCTGACCCGGATGGTGGGCTCGCCCATGGTGAAGGTGCTGTACGATGTATATCACATGCAGCTGAACGAGGGCTCCATCTGCGACAACATCCGCGCTTATGGGGACCAGTTCGGCCACATCCACGTGGCGGACGCCCCCGGCCGGCATGAGCCCGGCACCGGCGAGATCAACTACCACAGCGTGTTCGCCTGCCTGGAGGAGATAGGTTATAAGGGCCTCATCGGCTTTGAGTTCATCCCCAAGACCTCCACTGCGGAAGCGGTCAAGGCTGTGTTGACTTACTGACCAGAAAGGAAAAAGGCTATGAAAACAGTTACCGTCGGCATCATCGGCGCGGGCCGTATCGGCAAGGTCCACGCGGAGAACATCACCAAGTTCGTTCCCGAGATGGAGATCAAGCGCATCGCGGACCCCTATATGAGCGAGGAGACCGTGGAATTCCTCCAGCGCCTGCGTATCCCGTACATCTCCAACGACCCGGAGGACGTGCTGAACGACCCGGATATACAGGCGGTCGTCGTCTGCTCGCCCACGGACCTGCATGCGGAGTACACCATCCGCGCCGCCCGGGCGGGCAAGGACGTGTTCTGTGAAAAGCCCATCGACTACCGGCTGGAGCGGGTGCACGCGGTCATCGACGAGTGCAGAAAGGCCGGCGTGAAGCTCCAGATCGGCTTCAACCGCCGGTTCGACCACGACCACCGGGCGGTATACGAGGCCGTCCGGGCCGGCAGGATCGGCGACGTGAACCTGGTGAAGATCAGCTCCCGGGACCCGGCCCCTCCCACCATCGAGTACGTGAAGGTCTCCGGCGGCATCTTCTACGACATGATGATACACGACTTCGACATGGCCCGGTTCCTGGCCGGCTCCGAGGTGACGGAGGTGTTCGCCAGCGGCGCGGTGCTGGTGGACCCGGCCATCGGTGAGGCCGGCGATGTGGATACCGCCGTGGTCACCCTCAAGTTCGCCAACGGCGCGCTGGGCGTGATCGACAACAGCCGCCGGGCCGTGTACGGCTATGACCAGCGGGTGGAGGTGTTCGGCTCCAAGGGGGCCGTCATGGACGGCAACGACACCCCCAACAACGCCGTGTTCTACGGCGAGGACGGCACCGTGTCCGGCACCTGCTACAAGATCATGTGGGACCGCTATACCGGCGCCTTCGCCGCCGAGCAGCGGGCCTTCGCCCAGGCGATATTGAACGGCGAGCAACCCCAGGTCACCGGCGAGGACGGACTGTACCCCGTGCTCATCGCTGCGGCAGCCACCAAGTCCATGAAGGAGGGCCGCCCTGTCAAACTCAGCGAGATAGAGTGAGCCTGGCACATAACGTGCCGAACTGTCACATAGGATGTACCAAAATCTATCGGGGGTATGTCCAGTGAACAAGCTCAAGTCCATACTTATGAAACACCGCAAGCTGCTGGGCCCGATCGGCCTGGCGCTTGCGGTGGCGGCTATATTCTGGGTGGTGAACAGCCCGTCCATCGTGGGCGTGTCCGCCTCGGCCAAACAGCTGCCCGTCTACTGCGTGCAGCGGGACAACAAGGCCGTCAGCCTCACCTTCGATGCGGCATGGGGTAATGAGGCCACGCAGACGCTCATCGATACGCTCAATAAATACGGCGTGAAGGCCACCTTTTTTCTGGTGGGGCAGTGGGTGGATAAGTACCCGGAGAGCGTGAAGGCGCTGGCGGACGCCGGTATGGAGATCGGCAACCACTCGGACGACCATCCCCACATGGCGAAGCTGTCGGAAAAGCAGATCATCGACGAGGTGAGCTTGTGCTCCGGCAAGATCGAGGCCATCACCGGCGGCGAGGTGAAGCTGTTCCGCTGCCCCTACGGGGAGTACGACGACCAGGTCATCACCACGATAGAGAACATGGGCGTCCAGCCCATCCAGTGGGACGTGGATTCGCTGGACTGGAAGGACCTGAGCGCGGACGAGATATACAAGCGGGTCACGTCCAAGGTCGCACCGGGGAGCATCGTGCTGTTCCACAACGCGGGCAAGTATACGCCGGAGGCGCTGCCGGGCATCATCGAGTATCTGCTCAGCGAGGGCTATGAGATCGTGCCGGTGGGCCAGCTGCTTCTCTCCGGGGAGCACGACATCGACAGCACTGGCCGTATGATCGCCAGGAATGCCGCATAAGATGGGATAAGAAATATCTCTGTGAGAAAAGGACCCTCCTTTCGTGTAGAATGGACGAAAGGAGGGTTTTGCTATGCGGATAGGAAAAGAAGAGATAGAGGCGTTTCGTGTGCATTTGGAGGAGCGGGAGTGTGCGGCGGCGACAGTGGCCAAGTATATGCACGATGTAGGCGTGCTGGCGGTGTTCTGCGGCGGGGTGATAGAGGACAAGACCACGCTCATCGCGTTCAAGGAGCATTTGCAGCGGGGATATGCTGTCAGTAGCGTCAACTCCATGCTGGCGGCGGTGAACAGTTTTCTGACGTATATGGGGCAGCCCGTTTGGCGCCTGCGGTATCTGAAGGCCCCCCGCAGCGCGTTTCGCGGACAGGAGAAGGAACTGACGCGGCGGGAATATGAGCGGATGGTATCAGCGGCGAAGAAGCAGGGGAACGAGAGGATGGAGATGCTGCTGCAGACGATCTGCGCCACAGGCATACGAGTCAGCGAGGTGCGGGCGATAACGGTGGATATTCTGCGGCGCGGCCGGGCGGAGATACGCAATAAAGGGCGGGTCCGAACGGTCCTGCTGCCCAAAAAGCTGTGCAGGGAGCTCGTTAGCTACTGTAAACGGCAGGGGATCCGCAGCGGGCCGGTATTCGTCACGCGGACAGGGCGGCCGCTGGATAGGAGCAACATATGGAAGATGATGAAGCGCTTGGGCCATATGGCGCGGGTGGTGAGCACAAAGGTATATCCGCACAATCTGCGCCATCTGTTTGCCCGGACATATTATAAGACCTACAAGGACATCGTGCGTCTGGCGGACGTCCTGGGACACGCCAGCATCGACACCACGCGCATCTACACCGCCCGGACAGGAGAAGAACAGCAGCGGCAGATAGAGCATCTGCCACTGCTGCTGTAAAAAACACCACATAATCCGCATTATGTGGTGAGAAAAGTCGAAAACAGACATAAAAGATCCGGTGCCTTTCAGCACCGGACTAGAAAAGACGCATTTAGACGCAATAGTACATGAGCGCCCATATTTACATGCGCTCATCACTAAATCTTGTTATTCCATTGTACAAAATGTAAAAAATATAGTGGTTCTTTGTTGCGCGCCCTTGCTCTATATTGTTGACAACAATACCAAAACAGGATATAATACGAAAGAATATGGGCTGATCATTTTCCCTTTGTCACCACATAATGCGGATTATGTGGTGAGAGAAACGAGGATGCGGGATGAGCGTAGAGCTGTACGCGCACAACAGAACAGCATATGCGGCTGTGCGGCGCCTTCTGGGGCAGAAGGGTCGGGCGGCGGTCATCCATCCCACGGGCACTGGAAAGAGCTTTATCGCCTTTCGGCTGGTGGAGGACGAGCCGTACGCGCGGTTCCTGTGGCTTTCGCCCAGCGAGCATATCTTCAAGACGCAGATAGAAAACCTACGCCGTAGTGAGCCGGCTTTTCCCGGCGATGCGATACGGTTTTACACATACGCCCGACTGATGCTTATGGACGAGAAGGAGATGGAGCAGCTTCAGCCGGACTACATCATCCTGGACGAGTTCCACCGGTGCGGAGCCCAGATATGGGGCGCAGGCGTGGACAGGCTCCTTGCGGCCTGCCCTGCGGCGAAGGTGCTGGGGCTGTCAGCGACGAGCGTGCGGTATCTAGACAACCAGCGCGATATGGCGGAGGAGCTGTTCGGCGGAGACGTGGCCAGCGAGATGAGCCTGGGCGAGGCCATCGTTCGGGGCATCCTGCCGGCACCGAAGTATGTGACGACGGTGTTCAAGTACCAGCAAGACCTGGAAATGTGGCAGCAGCGGATAGACAGGGCGAAGAGCAGGGGCGTACGCGACAACGCCCAGAAGTATCTGGATGCGCTGCGCAGGGCCCTGGAGCAGGCGGACGGCCTGGACGTCATCTTCCAAAAGCACATGACCGACAGGAACGGGAAATACATCGTTTTCTGTGCCAGCGTGGAGCACATGCGGCAGATGCGCGGCCATGTGCCGGAGTGGTTCGGCGGCGTAGATGCGCGGCCGCACTGCTATACGGTGTATTCGGATGACCCCGGCACCAGTAAGGCTTTTGCCTCGTTCAAGGCGGACGAGAGCGAGCATTTGAAGCTGCTGTTCTGTGTGGACATGCTCAATGAAGGGGTGCATGTGCCCGGTGTGTCGGGCGTCATACTGTTCCGGCCGACAGTGTCGCCCACGATCTACAAGCAGCAGATAGGCCGCGCGCTGACAGCGGGGGACACGGCGACGCCGCTGATACTGGACGTGGTGAACAACGTTGAGAATCTGCTGAGCATCAGCGCGCTGCAGGAGGAGATGGCAACGGCCATCCAGCGGATGTATCTGTCCGGCGAAGGCGGCCAGATCGTGACGGAGCGGTTTGAGGTGATCGAACAGATACGGGATTGCCGCGAGCTGTTCCGGGCGCTGCACAACAGCCTGACGGGCACATGGGAGCAGTATTATCAGGCGGCCAGCGCGTTCTATGCCGAGCATGGGCATCTGCGGGTGCCGAAGAAGTACGTGTCTAACGGGCTGTGTCTTGGCTCGTGGATCACGACCCAGCGGCTGGTGCGTTCTGGCCGGCAGGCCGGACGGCTGACGCCGGAGCAGATCGCGAAGCTGGACAGCGTCGGGATGGTATGGGAAAACCGCCTGGAGGCGGCGTGGGAGCGCAATTTCCGATATGCCGAGGCGTATTACCGTGAGCACGGCGATCTGCTGGTGCCGGTGAAGTATGAGACAGAAGATGGCTTCAAGCTGGGGAAATGGATAAGCAATCTGCGGGACCAATACCAGAACGGCGAGAAGCGGACGGTGCTGACGCCGGTGCGCATCCAGAGATTGAATGAGATCGGGATGCAGTGGGATGTACACAGCGTGCGATGGGAGCAGAACTACCTGGAGGCGCTGCGGTACTACCGGGAGCATGGGGACCTGCTGGTGCCGGCGGAATATAAAACGGACACCGGTTTCAACCTTGGCGCGTGGATACGGAATCTGCGCCAGACGAGGCAGGGCAGGAGCCGCCAGCGTCCTTTGACGGCGGAGCAGATCGCAAGGCTGGACACCATAGGGATGCGCTGGACGTATCGGGACAGATGTGTCCGGCAAAATATGGAGCAGAGTTCTTACACGAGCGCATGAGAGTTGCGAGCTCTGCTCTGAAATAACGGCAAGAGACAGGCGGAACAGCGGAAGAGATGGGAAGAGAGAAGAGAGAACAGACCCGGAGCGCGGCGGTGATACTGCCCTACGAAAAGACAGGGGAGCATTACGTCGAGCCGTTGGGTGATATAGGGGACAAGCCGGTATACAGCGCCGTCAAGAGGACGTTCGACATCGCGGCGTCCGCTTTGGCGCTGGTGGTGCTGCTCGTCCCGATGGTGGTGATCGCCTTGGTGGTGAGCGCCACGTCGGAGGGAGGGCCGCTGTTTACCCAAGAGCGGCTGGGGAAGAATGGAAAACCCTTCCGGATGACGAAATTCCGCACGATGCAGCTCGACGCGGAGAAGGACGGGGCGCAGTGGTCCCGAGGAGACGATGACGCGCGTATCACGAAGGTGGGAGCGTTCCTGCGGAAGATGCGGCTGGACGAGCTGCCGCAGCTGTGGAACATCCTGAAGGGCGACATGAGCTTCGTGGGCCCGCGCCCGGAGCGGAAGGTGTTCTACGACGAGTTCGAGACGTATATCCACGGGTTCAGTGAGCGGCTGAAGGTGAAGCCGGGCCTGACGGGCCTGGCGCAGATCAACGGCGGGTATTTTCTGCGTCCGGAGGAGAAGGTGCGCTACGACGTGGAATATATCAAGAGCCGGTCGGTATGGACGGACGTAAAGATACTGTTTAAAACGATAGGCGTAGTGCTGCGGGGGGGGTTCTTCCTACTGACGGATGCTTTCTCTTGCTGTCGTGCCCCGGCACGGGTATGTAAGGGGGCGGCGTGAAGATGCGGGCGTATACGTTGACGGCGCGCCAGCGGCGGTATCTGAAGGTGAAGTACGGCGCGGATTTTGTGCTGGCGCTTTTGTCCTTAGTGGTATTGGCGATACCGATGCTCCTGATCGCGTGCGTGATCAAGCTGAGCAGCATGAAGGAGCCGGTGCTGTTCCGGCACCAGCGGATAGGCAAGGACGGGGAGCCGTTCACGCTGACGAAATTCCGGAGCATGAAGAGCAGCGCGCCGCAGTATGTGGCGGCGGGCCGTTTTGCCGACAGCGAGGAGTATATCACGCGAGTGGGTCGGGTGCTGCGCAATACGAGTCTGGACGAGCTGCCGCAGCTGCTGCAGGTGCTGACGGGAAAGATGAGCCTGATCGGGCCGCGACCGCTGATCCCGCAGGAGGAGACGGTGCACGCGCTGCGGAAGGCGATGGGAGTATACCAGTTGCGGCCGGGCCTGACGGGCTGGGCGCAGGTGAACGGCCGGGACCTGGTGCCGGACGAGGAAAAGGCGGCGTATGACCGGGAGTACCTGGAGCATGTGAGCTTCGCGACAGACTGGAAGATATTCTGGATCACGCTGAAGAAGGTCCTGCTGCGCAAGGATGTAAAAGAAGGCGCACATCTGCCGAGAGAAAAGAGCGAACGGGAAGAAAACTGACTGATGGGTTTTGCAGGAGAAGAGAAACATGAGCCGTTGGTATCAGTAGTGATGCCGACATATAACTGCGGGCGGTTCATAGAGGCGTCTATCCGGTCAGTGATCGCGCAGACGGTGAGCGAATGGGAGCTAGAGATCGTAGACGACTGCAGTACGGACGACACGTATGAGGTGATAAGGCCGTATATAGAGGAGTATCCGTCGATCCATTACACACGACTGGACGCCAACGGCGGTCCGAGCGTGGCGCGGACGGAGGCGATACGGCGTGCGCGCGGGCGGTACGTGGCGTTTCTGGACAGCGACGATATATGGCTGCCGGAGAAGCTGGAGAAGCAGATCCGGTTCATGGAGGAAAAGGGAGCGTCTTTTTCCTGCACGGCGTACGAACAGATGGACGAGGCGGGCAACAGCCTGCATAAGGTGCTCATACCGCCGGAAAAGACGGATCGCGGAAAAATGCTGCGGCTGTCGTGCCCCATCGGCAACCTTACGGTGATGTACGACCAGCGGGCGCTGGGAAAATATGAGGTGCCGCTGATAAAAAAACGCAATGATTTTGCGCTGTGGCTGCGGGTGGTGAAGGACGCCGGGTATTGCGCGGGGATGCCGGAGGTGCTGGCATGTTACCGCGTGAGAGAAGGTTCGACGAGCCACAACAAGCTGAAGCTCATCAAATACCAGTGGGAGCTGTATCACGACATCGAAAAGCTGGGGCTTTTCCGCAGCTGCTGGTATATGTGCTGCTGGGCGGTCATCAAGGGGACCGGGCTCGGCTTGTGTGTGCGGGAGAAATGACAAGACGAAATAAGTGAGATACCGGCGAGATGGAACAAAGAGTATACCTCTACAATGGTCTTGAATATGATGCGGACAAGATCAAAGCGTCCGTCATGGCAAGCGGCGTTCTGGACGTGGTGCGGGCAGATGACACCGTGGCCATAAAGCCGAACTTTGTACAAGAGCACCGTGAGCGTGACGAGGAATGGGACTTTGTCATCACGCATCCCGCATGCATCACTGCAGTCATAGCGGCGCTGGCGCCGATACTGGCGGGCAAGGGCAAGATCATCCTGATAGATGGGCCGATGACTGCGTCGTCATTTGACGCGATCCTCGCGCATATGCCGGTGAGCGAATGGGAGAGGATATGTGCCGCGCATGAAGTCCGGTTCGAGATCGTCGATCTGCGGGACGAGGAGTGGCTGCAATCGAAGAATCACGTAACGCTCAAGAGGCGGGAGCTTCCCGGCGATCCGGCGGGAAAAGAGATGTTCGATCTGCGGGACGATGCCAGCGAGTTTTACGGCAAGGATAACCACGGCAACGCGCTTTATGGCGCAGATTATGACATTGAGCGGACCAACGCGGCGCACAACGGTTCCAACAACCGCTACAGCGTCTCCGCCAGCATCATAGCGGCGGATGTGTTTATCAACATGCCCAAGCTGAAGAGCCATAAAAAAGCGGGCATCACCTGCTGCCTGAAGAATCTCGTCGGGATCAATACGGACAAGAATCTGCTGCCGCACCATACGCTGGGCACTCCGCTCAACGGCGGCGACGAGTTTGCGGCAGAGACGAAAAAAGCCAGCACAGAAAGTGTGCTGGCCAATCGCGCGAAAAAGCTGGCGTACCGGTTCGGCTTTTTGGCGCCGCTGCTGGTGCCGCTCAAGAAAGCGGCAGTCTTGGTATGCGGAGACAACCAGAAAACGATCCGCAACGGCGCGTGGTATGGGAACGATACGCTGTGGAGAACGATACTGGACCTGAACAAGATATTGCTGTACGGGAAGCCGGGCGGGACGTTGAAGGACGATCGGCTTTCCAGCAGAAAAAAGTATATCGCGATCGTGGACGCTATCTATGGAGGAGAGGGGAACGGCCCGCTGGACCCCGAGAAGGTGGACTGCGGGTGCCTGATCGTCGGAGAGAACCCGGTCGCGGTGGACGCCGTGTGCGCCAGGCTGATGCGCTTTGACTACCAAAAACTGCCGCATCTGAAAAACGCGTTCGGGATAAAAAAGTACCCGTTATTTGACGGGACATATGAGGATATACGATGCAGCGTGGACGGCGGAGCGCCGGAGAAGCTGGCGGAGATCGCGTGGCAGAAGTATCCCGTGTGGAGAGCCGCGCCCGGCTGGGCGGGACACGTGGAAGAGCAGACGGTCACAACGCCATGAAAAGAGCCTTTGTATTATGAAATGGACGGCATATGTCAGAGAGCCCCGGCGTTTTTTTGCGGGTGTGGCAAAAAGAATGCCGCTGGGCTTCCTGAATGATGAGCAGTATCTCAGATTTATCTATCGCCTGCGCACCGGCGAGCGGCTGGACCTGGACGATCCGCAGACATATAACGAAAAGCTGCAATGGATGAAGTTATATGACAGACGGCCGGAGTATACGGTCATGGTGGACAAGTATGCCGCGAAACAATGGGTGGAAGAGCGCATCGGCAGCCAGTATATCATTCCTACATTGGGAGTCTGGGAGCATTTTGACCAGATCGATCTGGATGGGCTCCCCGACCAATTCGTTCTGAAATGTACGCACGATTCGGGCGGATTGGTCATCGTGAAGGATAAGAGCAAGCTGGACAGAGAGGCGGCCAGGCGGAAGCTGGAAAAATGCCTTCGCCGCAACTATTACGATATAGTGCGGGAATGGGCATATAAGGACGTGCCGCCGCGCATCATCGCGGAGCAGTATATGACGGATGAGTCCGGCAGGGAGCTGAAAGACTATAAGGTCTTCACTTTCGATGGCGTCCCCAGGCTCATCCAGGTCGATTATGACCGATTTTCAGACCACAAACGGAATCTGTATACACCGCAATGGCGTTTCGTAGATGCGGAGATAGACTATCCGAACGACCCTGCCCGCGAGATACCGGCGCCGCAGAAATTAGAGGAGATGCTGACTCTGGCCGCTGAGCTGGCGAAGGGGTACCCGCATATACGGGTGGACTTTTACAGCATACGCGACCGGATATATTTCGGAGAGCTGACCCTGTACCATGGCGCCGGCCTGGAGACGTTCAGACCGCCGGAGTTCGGCAGGACCGTGGGCGCATGGATGAAGCTGCCGGAGAAAAACAGATGATGTGACGGCCATGGGCGGTCAGCAGGGAAAGGTACAGTTACGATGACCAACAAGAAGATCGCGGTAGCGGGCATCGGCTATGTGGGGCTGAGTCTGGCGGTGCTGCTGGCACAGCGGCATCATGTGTATGCCACGTGCCTGACGCCGGCCAAGGCGGACAAGCTCAACAGGGAAAAGAAGTCCCCTATCCAGGATAGAGAGATAGAGGAGTATCTGGCGACGAAGGCGCTGGACCTGACGGTGACCACGGACGCGAAAGAGGCCTATACGGGCGCAGGGCTGGTGATCATCGCCACGCCCACGAACTACGATTCGAGCAAGAATTACTTCGACACCTCGGCGGTGGACACGGTGATAGAGCAGGTGATGGAGTACGCGCCGGAGGCGATCATCGTCATCAAGTCCACCATCCCGGTGGGGTATACGGAGGCGGTGCGTGCCAGAACGGGGAGCAGGAACATCCTGTTCAGCCCGGAATTTCTGCGGGAGAGCAGGGCGCTGTACGACAACCTCTATCCCAGCCGCATCATCGTAGGGACGGATATGAAGGACCAGCGGCTGGTGCGGGCGGCAGAGGAGTTCGCGGCGCTGCTGAAGGAGGGGGCGCTGAAGGAAGAGGTGCCCACCATGGTGATGGGCTTCACGGAAGCGGAAGCGGTGAAGCTGTTCGCCAATACATACCTGGCGCTGCGGGTGAGCTTTTTCAACGAGCTGGACACATACGCGGAGATGAAGGGGCTGGATACGGCGCAGATCATCCACGGCGTGTGTCTGGACCCGCGCATCGGGGACCATTACAACAACCCGAGCTTCGGCTATGGCGGGTACTGCCTGCCGAAGGATACCAAGCAGCTGCTGGCAAACTACCGTGACGTGCCGGAGAACCTCATCCAGGCGATCGTGGAGAGCAACCGGACGAGGAAGGACTTTATCGCAGACCGGGTGCTGCGGATGGCAGGGTACTACGATTACTACAACCGCGGCGATTACAGCGCCGGCGAGGAGCGGCGGTGCGTGATCGGGGTATACCGGCTGACGATGAAGTCGAACTCGGACAACTTCCGGCAGAGCAGCATCCAGGGCGTGATGAAGCGCATCAAGGCGAAGGGCGCGACGGTGATCGTGTACGAGCCGACGTTGGAGGATGGAAGCACGTTTTTCGGCAGCGCGGTGGTGAACGACCTGGAGCGGTTCAAGGCGGAGAGCCAGGCCATCCTTGCCAATCGCTACGACCCCAGCCTGGACGACGTGTGGGACAAGGTCTATACGAGAGATCTGTTCAGACGGGACTGAGAGGCGAGGATAAAGATTCCGGCTCATGACAGCCGATAGGAAAGCAAAAAGGTAAAAACAGGATGATGACTGATGGAAAAGTTGCCTATATCAGAGCGTCAAATATTTATGACGATTCGCGGGCAACGAAGGAGATCATGGCCTTGGTGGAAGTGGGATACCGTGTCAAAGTCTTTGCGTGGAACAGAGATGGCATGGCTGAGATAAGATGTGGCGATGTCTTTGGTGACACAGAAACGGTTGAGTTCGTGTTCTATGAGGCCGAAGCAAGCAAGGGAATCGGGATGCGGAATATCTCCAAACTAATCGGTTGGTTCCGCTGGTTGCGGAGGCAGCTGGACCGCACAGAAGGTATTTTCATCGTGCACGCCTGCGATTTGGACTGCGGTATTTGCGCGTGGAGATACTGTGTGAAAAACAAAATAAAACTTGTGTATGATATTTTTGATTACTATGTCGACGCGCATACTATGCCGCAGATGCTGAAAGCGCTTGCCGATTATATAGAGACAAAAGTCGTCGACGCATCGGATGTTACGATCATATGTACGGAGGAACGCCGGGAGCAGATAAAAAATGCGAGGCCGAAAAGAGTAATTGTGATATGCAATTCTCCGGATATACAGGAAGTGCCACGCGCTGAGAATGAGTATGATTATGTATATTGTGGGACATTGACAGAAAAACGATTGATCGGGGAGATATTGGAAGACTATCCGCAGCACAGCCGAATGCGTATGGCTTTTGGCGGATATGGTGTCTATGCTGATCAAGCGGAAAAGCTGGCAGGACAGTGCGAACGTTTCGCATACTTCGGGGCGCTGAAATATGCGGATGTGCTTGACTTGGAAGCCAAGACCGCAGTGCTGTCAGCAATCTACGAGCCAACGCTCAGGATACATCGGCTTTGTGCCCCAAATAAATTTTATGAAGCACTGGCACTGGGAAAGCCGGTCATCGTGTGCCGGGGAACTGGGATAGATAAGATCGTAGAGGAAAACGGCATTGGCGTCGTAATAGACTACGACGTCAAAGCGTTTTATGAAGCCCTGACTGCGTTGCTCGATGATAGCGTACTGCGCAGTGAAATGGGTGCAAAAGCCAGGAAATTATATTTGTCGAAGTATCAGTGGTCTGCTATGAAAGAACTGTTGCAGAGTGAATATAAGGGATTGAGCGGCAGTTGCAGAGCAAATGCTTGAACGTTTATGCGAATGAAAGAGAGAAGAGCGGTACATCGTCTGCGGGATGATTAGCGTCAGGTAATGATTAATGTGGCCATATTTTGTTTTGATTTTTATAGTTTCCTTGTTTAATTTCAAACTCGGAAGATATAACTGCCCCAAACAGAAATTCTGGCTCGTGCTCCTGTTGATGATTGCCTTTGCTGGCTGCAGAAGCAATGATCTTGATTATGCTACATATATCAGGCGGGGGCAGGATATTTTGACGCTCGCGGATGTATTCCGAAATGATACAGGCATGGAGCCCGGCTATTGTATTCTCGCGCTGATCGTCAACAGACTGCATCTTTATCCGCAATTCAAGGTAATGGCAATGAATTTCATTGGTTTGATGTGTCTGGGCGCGATGATCAGAAAGCTGTCCGGCAGATGGCTCCTCTCGTTACTGGTATATTTCCAGTTCTTCTTTCCATTCGATATGCAGACTGCCCGGAGCGCGGTGGCGATAGGGATAACGACACTGTGCGGCATGTATATCACAGAGAAAAACTATGTGGGCTATTTTCTCGCGCTGATCGCCGCCGCGCTTTTCCACACAACAGCGCTGATCTGCGTGCTTCTCCTCCCGCTATATCACGTCCGCGTCGACAAGTATATTGGGTTAATCGTACTGTTTGCGGAAGCGCTGTTCGTAAAAGTCGTGGGGATCGATCGGCTCGCTTTGTTTACGCTTGACAGCATGGGTGCGGATTATTTTTATAAAAAATACTGGCAATATGCCAGCAGCGTATATGCCTATCCTTTCAAGCTATGGGACCCGAGGCTGCTGCTCATGATCGGGCTGTTTTTCCTAGCGAAGTGGGTATTCGTGAAACCCTCCAAGCTCGAGAACTTTATGACAAATTGCGTGTTTTTTGCAGCAGCGTTGTTGGTGCTCTTTTCGGAACATACGATCGTAGCTTACCGCTTGTCGATGTTCTTTTATGTATATGTGGTGGTGCTGGTCCCGCTTATACTCGACAGGCTGTTGTCAGGGAAGGGAACATATGCTCAGAAAGAGATGTTCCCGCGTGTCGGTTTGCGGGTGCTTGGAGTGAACGGAGAAATGATACAGCTGCTCACGATAGGCTTTTTTGCCCTCTTGGCAGCAGCCTATGCTCTAAGGATGAACCCGTATACGGTGTTTTTTATCACAGGGACCGGCATGTGACCGAGCGCTATGAGCAGATGACAGGATGATAGCTGACGGCGCAATACAGTAAGGAGAATGGAAATGGACCTGAATTATAACCAACAATGGATAAAACTAAAAGAGAGATTACGTCCTGTTTACAGGGCGACGCTCAAGCCGCTCCGTGAGGCGGCGTACGCCGCACGGTATGCGCCGGCGAACCGGAGACTCCTGAACTCGACTGCGGCGGTCCTAGAGGGGTACCGGGACAAACATAGGGGGGAGCGGTGCTTCATCATAGGAAATGGCCCGAGCCTGACGCCGGAGGACCTGTCCATGTTGAAAGAAGAGGTCTGTTTCGGCGTGAATCAGATATATGATATTTTCGCAAAGACCGACTGGCGGCCCAGCTATTACTGTGTATCCGATCTGAAGCTGCTTTCTAGAATAAAAGATGACATAGAGAATAAAATATCCTGCCAGATGTTCACGTGTATCGATCTGAACCGGAAAGGCACCGCTGTGAATAGTTCCTGCTATGTGAGAATGAAGGGAATCGGTAATACTACCGGGTTGCTGCCGTTTTCAGCCGATGCGAGCGACTGCATATATTCACCGATGACCGTCACCTATATGTGTTTGCAGCTGGCGGTTTACATGGGCTTTTCGGAGATATATCTGCTGGGCGTCGACCACAACTATGCGGTGTCCGTAGATGAGAGCGGCAACATCGTGCGGCAAGACGTGCCAGACCATTTCAGTTCGGGTTATACGACACTGTTCCCGTTCAATCAGGGGAAAGCGACGCTGGCCTATGAGTCGGCGAAGGCATACTGTGACGGGCATGGCGTGAAAGTGTTCAACGCCACTCGTGGAGGGAAGCTGGAAGTGTTCGAGCGGGTCGATCTTGACAGCCTTTTCCAATGATCAAAAGACTGGCGGATAGGTACCGACATATCCCGGTGGCGGCAAAAGTGTCGTTCTGGTCGTTCGTATGCAGCGCGGTGCAGAAAGCGATCGTGATGCTGACGGTGCCGATCATCACCAGGATGCTCACGACGGCGGAGTATGGCCGGTACAGCGTTTTTGTCTCATACGGCAACATCTTCATCATATTCGGGACACTGTCGCTGTACGCCAACGGATACTATGTGGGCATGAAGCGGTACGACGCGGACAGACGCCGCTATACCTCGTCTGTCGCGGGACTGATGATACTGCTGACCACGGTGTGCCTGGGCATACTGCTGGGCGCGCAGAACTGGGTGACGGCGCATACGGGCCTGGGGAGGACGGCGTGTCTGCTGCTGATCGTATGGATGTACGGCCAGGGCGCGATAGACCTGTGGTTCCGGGAGAACCGCTACGAGTTCAAATACCGCCTGATCGTCATATGCACGGTTTTCACGGCGCTGGCGACGCCGGTGCTGAAGATCGGGTTCATAGAGCATCTCCGGCACGTTGGCGGCGACAAGGCCATGGGCGCGATATTGGGCTATGTGCTGCCGGCTGCGATGGTCGGACTGGTGGCGTGGGCGTCGATCTTCCGAAAGAGCCGGAGCCTGTACGTCCGGGAATACTGGAGCTTCGCGCTGCGGTTCAATATACCGCTGATACCGTATTATCTGTCCCAGAACATCCTTAACCAGGCCGATAGGATCATGATCGAGCGGCTGGACAGCGCCAGCGCCGCCGGGATATACAGCGTGGCTTACTCTGCGGCGACGGCTATCGCCATCGTCAACCAGGCGGTCAACAGCAGCTACATCCCGTGGCAGTTCCAGAAGATGCAGCGCGGCGAGCACGAACGGGTGGCCAAGACAGGCAGCCTGCTCATGCTCATGGTCGCGGCCTTCCATATGCTGCTGATATTCATGGCACCGGAGCTGATGAAGGTGTTTGCCTCGGCCGAGTATTCGCAGGCCATCTACGTCATACCGCCGGTGACGATCGGCGTGATGCTGGTCTGGCTGACGCAGACGTTCATAAACGCCGAATTCTATTACGAAAAAAACAGAATGATCGCCGTGTCCAGCGTGCTTTCTGCGGTGCTGAACGTGATACTCAACGCGATCGCCATACCGCAGTACGGCTATCTGGCAGCGGCGTATACGACGCTGATCTGTTACCTGGCCAACATGGTCTTCCATGGGGCCATGGCGGTTCGGCTGCTGCGGAAGATGAACGTGGGCAGGACATTTGAACTGAAAAAGATCGTCGTGCTGACCGGCGGGTGCATCGCGGCGATGTTCGCTGTCATGGCGCTGTACGGACACTTTTGGGTCCGGTACGGCCTGCTGCTGGCGGCTGTGGCCGTGGCGCTGCTGAAGCGCAGAGAACTCATGGCCCGTGTAAACGGTCTGTGGCGGGCGATACGGCGCGGGGAATCATAAAAGCGAAGGAGAAAATATGGGAAACAGTTCGGTCGGCTGGTTTAAGAGAAAATGGTTCAATCTGCGCGCGCGGAGGGCGCAGAAGGAGGAGATGTATCAGCTCCTCAGCGAGAACTACCGCATGCTCATGGAGCAGGAAGGGCCTTCGCGCCGGTATCACTCAGACGACTCGTGGTGCGAGGGAGGTCCTGCCATTTGTCATGGTATGGGGCTGTTGGATGGATCATATCTGCTGGAATGCAAAGAGGCGTTCGAGTATCACTATCAGACCGGGAGCCGGGTATTCGAGCTCGACCTGAGTTTGACCCGGGACAGAAAGACGATACTGCTGCACGATTGGGAGCGTTTCGAGCAGTCCCTGCCAGGAAGGCCATATGAAGCGGGGCGGGTGCTGTCCAAGGAAGAGTTCGAGCAGGCAAAGCCGCTGGGAAAGTATACGCCCCTGACGCTGGAGCGATTCGTGGAGCTGGCGCGGCAGTATAAGGACGCCAGGTTCATCATATCGGTCAAGTCCGTGGACCAGCGCTATGACGACGACGTGCGGACAATGTACAGGGAGCTGTTCAGCGTGACGGACGCGGTGGACCCGGAGATAAAAAAGCGTTACATCCTGCACGTGTATTCCTTCGATTTTCTGCACAAAGCCATGGAGGAGTTCCCGTTCCCGTCCATCGTTTTCCGATGCAGGCTGCATTTGCACCCCCGGTCGCTGGCAAAGGAACTGAACCGGTGCGGGGTCAATGTCGTCACGGTCTCAAGACCTGTCTTTGAGCGGAAAGACTACTGCGATATACTGCACGAGTATGGGATCAAGATCATCGGATGCGTGTGGAACAAGGATGCCGCCCGCGTGCATTGGTGGCGCTACTGCGGCGCGGATATGCTCATGACGCCGTATGGCGAAGAGATCAGGGACCTGTAGGCGTGTGGGCAGGCATAAATAAGAGGTATCGGCATGGAAAAATTCAAGATCGGCTATACGTCCGGTGTGTACGACATGTTCCACATAGGCCACCTGAACATCCTTCGCAGGGCGAAGGAGCGGTGCGAGTTTTTGATGGTGGGCGTCAGCACGGACGAGCTGGTGCGGGAATATAAGCACAAGACGCCGCTTATCCCCTTTGAGCAGCGGATAGAGATCGTCCGGGCCATCCGTTACGTGGACATGGCGGTCCCGCAGACGAGCATGGATAAGATGGCCATGTGGGAGCAGCACCCTTTCGACGTGATGTTCCATGGGGATGAGTGGAAGGACAGCGAGCTCTACAACGGGTATGTAGAGCAATTTGAAAAGGTGGGCGTCCAGGTGGTGTTCCTCCCGCACACAGACGGTATATCCTCCACGATGCTGCGCCAGGCGCTGCAGAAGGATACATGAAATGATCTCAGAAGGAGAACGATATGAAAAAAGTGCAAAACACACAGCTGACTGACAGCGAGCTCGAACAGCTCCACCAGGCAGGACAGCAGATGCTGGATGTGTTCGTCAAGATCTGCGAGGAACACGGGCTCTGCTACTATGTCATAGCCGGTACCCTTTTGGGGGCGGTGCGGCACAACGGCCCTATTCCCTGGGACAATGACGTGGATGTGTGCATGCCCCGGAAGGACTGCGATAAGTTCATAGAGACCGTCCTGGCAGAGTCGGGGGGGGTATTCAGCGTCCGCTGCTTTAAGAACGATCCGACCTTCCCTACAACGATTGTAAAGTTCTTCAAAAGAGGAACGACCGCGACACTTCGATCTTACAAAGAAAGGAATTCGGACTTTCACGAGCTTTGGCTCGATATATTCCCCCTGGATGATTCGCCCGGACCGTCTGACGCCCGGTTCCGGCTGCACGGGAAACGGATCTTGATGGCAAAGCGGCTGACCGCCAACAAGAGCAGCATCACCACGGCAGGTTTCAGCTGGAGAGGCAAGCTGGTCCACGCACTGCTCAGGCCATTTTCCTATGAGCGGATGCGGGCGCGCCTGGAGAGGCTGATCCGCACGGATTACGGCGAGGCGTGCGAGTATTACGTCAGCTGGACAAGCCACTACCCCTTCCTGAAGCAGACGATGCCGAAGGCGTGGTATGAGCCGGCGACGACGGTGCTGTATGGCGGGAAGCATTACCGCGCCCCCGGTCAGTGGGACAAGGTGCTGACGCAGCTTTACGGCGACTATATGACGCCCCCGCCGGAGAATGAGCGGGAAAAGCCCATGCCACTGGAGATAGATCTGTGAATCTGTAGTCCGGCGAGAGGCCTGCCGTCCGGGAATTGCCAGGAGGAAGACGAAAGCTCCGATGGGATGTCTTCATGGCAAAAAACAAAAACAACGGGACGAGCAGTATCTCCGCCGAGCAGATGGAACAGATCCACCGCTGCGGCCAGGAGCTCATGGACGCGCTGGCGCAGATCTGCCAGGAAAATGGACTGCGTTATTACGTCATAGCGGGCACGCTGCTGGGGGCCGTGCGGCATAACGGCCCTATCCCCTGGGACGACGACGTGGACGTGTGCATGCCCAGGGAGGACTGTGAGAGATTGAAGCAGATCATGCTGGGCCGGACGGATGACGGGCCCTATCATATCGTCTGCTCCGAGACGGACCCGAACTTTTCCATCTTTATCCTGCGGCTCATGAAGAGAGGGACCGTGTATCTGTCACAGATCGTGATGGACAGGGACGCGAAGTATAAAGAGCTTTGGCTGGATATATTTCCCCTGGATAATGCGCCCGACAAGCAGGGCATAGGCTACAGGCTGCACGGCGCGGCCGTCAGGTTCATGAAAAAATGCGTCGCGAACAAGGGGCTGCGCAGCGTGGCCAACCGGGGCCCCAAGGGAAAAGTGATGCACGTGGTGCTCCTGCCGTTTTCTCTGGAAACGCTGCGCAAGTGGACGGACAAGCTGATACAGCGGTGGGCGGACCGTGACACCAACTATTTCGTGAGCTGGGGCAGCCACTACCACTTTTTGAAGCAGACGATGCCGAAGGCATGGTATGAGCCGGCGACGCAGGTACTGTACAACGGCAAGTATTACCGTGCGCCGGGCCAATGGGACAAGGTGCTGACGCAGCTTTACGGCGACTATATGACGCCTCCGCCGAAAGAAGAGCGCACGGGACATGGGGCGTTCGAGGTCAAGTTTTAAAAACAGGAGGGATACGGTGAAGACCATAGGAGTCATCCCGGCCAGGTTCAGTTCCTCCAGATTCCCCGGCAAGCCGCTGGCGGATATTTGCGGCAAGCCGATGATCTGGTGGGTCTATCAGCAGTGTCTGAAAGCGCCGGAGCTGGATGAGGTCTACGTGGCAACGGATGACGAGCGCATAGAGGCTGCCTGTCACCGGTATGGTATGCGCGTACTCATGACGTCCAGCAGTCATCCCACAGGCAGCGACCGCGTGGCGGAGGCTGCGGAAAAGACGGACGGCGATCTGTATATCAATATCCAGGGCGACGAGCCGCTGATCGACCCGCGCATGATAAGCGAGGTGGCAGCTCTGTTCAGGGATGGGGAAGTATGCTTCGGTACGCTGAAAACGGAGATCTCCGACCCGGAACTCATCCGCGCGGCCAGTACCGTGAAGGTAGTGACCGACGCGCGGGGGAACGCGCTCTACTTTTCCCGCTCCGTGATACCGTCCAATATAAAAGACGGCGTTCTGGCAAAGACGTACCGTCACGTGGGGATATATGCGTACACGAGGCAGATGCTCCTTAGGTTCCATCGACTGCCCCAGCCGGAACTGGAATTGGGCGAGGCGATCGAGCCGCTGCGCGCGCTGTATAACGGCATCCCGGTGCGAGTAGGCGAGACACGTTGCGAAAGTATCGGCGTAGATCTGCCGGAGCATATTGAGGAAGTGGTCAGAAGGCTCCGGGGGGGGTATAAGAAGAAATAAACTGCTGTTCTTCCCACAGCTTTCCGTGCGCGCGGGAAGGGGCGCTGCGGCATGAAGACGGTGGCCTTTGTGCCGGTCAAGCTGAACAACCAGCGCCTGCCGGGGAAGAACACCCGCGCATTTGACGACGGCACCGCCCTGATAACCCATTTTTTGCGGACACTGGTAGAGGTGCGGCGTTTTGATGAACTCTACGTCTTTTGCAGCGACCCGCAGATAGAGAGGTATCTGGTCCCCGGCGTGACTTACTTGCAGCGTCCGGCGTTTCTGGACACCCAAGAGGCGACGCCGCAGCATATCATCGAGCAGTTTATGAAGAGGGTGGATGCGGACATATATGCCGTTTGCCACTGCACGGCGCCGTTCGTGACGCGGGAGCACATCGAACAGTGCGTCGAGGCGGTGCAGAGCGGCGCGTATGATTCTGCGTTCACAGGCGAGCGTATCCAGCGCCTGCTGTGGACGTGGCAGCGGCAGCCGATGAATTTCCGGCCGGACGACATCCCGCGCACGCAGGATCTGGACCCGCTCTACAGCGAGGTATCGGCGGCGTATGTATTTACGCGCGAGGTCTTTGTGCGTCTGCGCAGGCGGGTGGGATTGAAGCCCTGTATCGTGGAGGTGCAGGGACCCGAGTGCATAGACATCGATCAGCCTGAGGATTTCGAGATAGCGAACGCTGTCTATATGAGGATGATAAGAAAATAGGAGATATTGCCATGCAATATGCAAAGCTGTTGGATTGTACGCTGCGGGACGGCGCGTACCTGGTGGACAAAAAGTTCGGGGACGTGACGATCAACGGCATCATCCGCGGCCTCGTCGCCGCAAGGACCGACCTTATCGAGATCGGTTTTTTGCAGGACGAGGGGATGGGAGAAGGAAAGACGGTCTTCAATAACAGCCGCGACGCGGAAAAGTTCATCCCCCGCGACCGGGGCAGGAGCATGTTTACCGTTCTGGCGGACTACAGCCGGTATTCGCTGTCCTCTCTGGACCCGTATACGGGCCGGTCCTTCGACGCGGTGCGGGAGTGCTTTTTCAAACACGAGCGTCACGGCGCGCTCCAGGCCTGCCGGCAGATCAAGGAGAAGGGCTACAAGCTCTTCGTGCAGCCGGTGGACATCCTGGGCTACACGGACGGGGAGCTCATCGAGTTCATTGATCAGATCAACGCGATAGAGCCCTATTGCTTTTCCATCGTGGATACGTTCGGTTCCATGTATACCGACGATCTGCACAGGGTCTTCAGCCTGATCGACCACAACCTGACGCCGGGGTGCAGGATCGGCTTCCATTCCCATAACAATCTGCAGATGTCCAGCGCTCTGTCCCAGGAGTTCCTGCGCCTGGCCTACGGGAAGCGGGAAGTGGTGGTGGACGCCACGATCTCGGGGATGGGTCGCGGCGCGGGGAACACCCCGACAGAGCTGGTGATGCAGTACATGGCCGACAAGCTCGGGTACACGTATGACATCGATGCGGTGCTGGATATGATAGACGATTATATGCCCAATATCCGCACGCGCTGCGAATGGGGCTATTCGACGCCTTTCTTTATTGCCGGCTGCTATGGGGCGCACGTCAACAACATCGCATACCTGAAGCAGAAAAACAGCATCCGTTCCAAGGATATGCGCTACATCCTCAACAAGATCGGCGCAGAGCAGAGAAAGCGCTACGATTACGGCCTGCTGGAAGATACATACATGGAGTATCTGCGCTCGGAGATAGACGACAGCCAGAGCATGGCACGGCTGAAAAAGGCGCTGGGCGGCAGACCTGTGCTCGTGATCGCGCCCGGCAGATCGGTCTCGGAGCATCGGCGGCTGGTGGAGGAGCATGTCCGTGCCCACGATCCTGTCGTCATCGCGATCAACTTTATCCCGGAGTCTATCCCCATTGATTATCTCTATATGAGCAACGCACGCCGGTACAGCTATTGGTCCGGCAAGGAGAGCTTCGGAAAAGTCAAAAAGATATTGACGTCGAACCTCGTCACCGAGAGCGAGACGGACGACGTTGTGTGCTTCCAGAGGCTGATCAAATGCGGGTTCATGCATGTGGACAATTCCACGATCATGCTCCTGCGACTATTGGACCAGCTCGGGTCCGGTCCGATCGGCATCGCCGGCTTGGACGGCTATCAGCCCAAGAGAGCGGATAACAACTATGTGGACAGCGAGATGGAGATCGCCATCACCCACGAGGACCCGGCAGAGCTGAACCGGGAGATCGGGGAGATGCTGCGGGACTATATGCAGACGCGCGTTCACCGCGAGCAGATCGTATTCGTGACGCCTTCCCGCTTTGCGGGGAACGATAATGATCCGAATGGAGGAGAGATCGGTATGGAGATGGATAGGAACGCTGTGCCCGGCGTAGGCGCGGGGGGGGTACATTCTTGAACTGACGGCTCGTGCCGCCGCCGGAAAGGCGGTGGCGGCATGAAGGTCATCGGTGTGATACCGGCTCGGTACCAGTCGAGCCGCCTGCCCGGTAAGCCGCTGGCAGACATTTGCGGCAAGCCCATGGTCTGGTGGGTGTACCAGCAGGCAAAAAAGGTCGAACAGCTGGAGGAAGTATACGTCGCCACGGACGACGAGCGCATCGGGTCTGTCTGCAAACAGCAGGACATCCCGTATGTGATGACCTCAAAGGACAATCCCACCCACCTGAACCGTATATATGAGGTGAGCGGCAAGATCGACGCCGATCTGTATACCGTGATCTGCGGGGACGAGCCGCTGATCAAGAGCGAAGTCATCGGAGCAGTGATCCCGGAGAGCATCGACGGGCAGCGGTATGTGGCGCGGGCGCTGATGCGCCAGTTCACCGACCCGGCGGAGGTGGTCGATCCGGGGAATATCAAGATCGCCGCGAATGATAACGGCGAGTGTATCTTTTTGTCGCGCAGTCCCATCCCGTTCCCGTACAAAACGGTCCTTTTCTCCTACAGAAAGATCGTAGGTATCGAATGTTATAACAAGGCGGCGTTGGAGTTCTTTGTCAACACGCCCGCCGGCCGGCTGGAGCGCATCGAGGACATCGCCATCCTCCGATTCATGGAGAACGGCATCCGGATGCACTTTACTCTGGTGGACTCGAACGCACTTTCGGTCGATACGCAGAACGATCTGGAAAAGGTCCGGCTGCTCATTGGCCAGCGTCTTCAGGCGGAAGGCAGGGCGACAGCGGGATGAAAAGAGTTTATCTGCTGGACTGCACTCTCCGCGACGGCGGCTTTGTGAACGACTGGAAGTTTGGAGAGGACTGCATAACCAATATTTATGAGCGATTGGATTTCGCGGGCGTCGATATAATCGAGGTCGGCTATCTGCGCGACTATGTCACGTTCGATATAAACGAGACGCAGTTTCCCGACACCCGTTCCATCGGCGGCGTGATACAGCCCAAGGGGGACAAGCGTTCGAGCCTGGTCGCGATCATCGACTATGGCAGCTGCGCGCTTGAGCGCATCGGACCGTGCGAGGAGTCTGTCCTGGACGGCATCCGCGTCACGTTCAAGCGGGAACAGCTTGCGGAGGCGATAGAGTTCTGCCGGCACATCAAGCAGAGGGGGTACTTCGTCTCGCTCCAGCCGGTGTCGTTCATGGACTATACGCCCGACGACGTTCTGCGGCTGGTACACGCGGCCAACGCGCTGGAGCCGTTTGCCGTGTGCATCGTGGATACGTACGGCTTTATGAACAAGCGCGATCTTATCCGGTATTACTCCCTGATGGACGCGGCGCTGGACCCGGAGATCGTACTTGGCTACCATTCTCACAACAATTTTCAGCTTGCTTACTCCAACGCGATCGAGCTCATCGAACAGTTCACCCAGCGCGATATGATCATAGACTGCTCCGTGATGGGTATGGGAAAGGGCGCGGGCAACGCGCCGACCGAACTGATCGTGCAGTATATCAACAGCAATATGGGCGGGAAGTATGATGTCGGGCAGATCCTGGAGATCGCGGACACATATATCGAAAAAGAGCTCAATAAGAACCGCTGGGGCTATTCTCTGAAGTATTATCTTGCCGCGTCGAACTACTGTCACCATAAGTATGTCTCTTTCCTGCAGGATAAGAAAACGCTGTCGATGCGATCGATCAATGAGATATTGGCCAGGATAGCGCCCGATAAGAAAACGCACTATGACGAGCAGTATATCGTCCAGCTCTATCGCGAGTATCAGGAAAAGTGCATCGACGACGCCGGGGGACTTCTCCGGCTGCGGGAAGCCATCGGCGACAAGCCGGTGCTCATCCTGGCGCCGGGCAACAGCCTTCTGACGGAGAGCGGGAAGATAGAGGCATTTATCCGGCAACGCCGTCCCTTTATTGCCGGTATCCATCATCTGATCGACAGGTATCCATTGGACGCAGTGTTCGTCAGCAATCATAAGCGCTACAGCCAGATAGCCTCGCAGGCGAGAAAACACCCTGTTTCCGCCACAGTGATCGCGACGTCGAATATCGACCCTACCACGCTTCCGGTCGGCATCAGCCTGAACTATTCCAGCCTGCTGACAGACGACGAGAGGATCTCTGATAACGGGACGCTGATGTTCATCAACGCCCTTGTCCGGATAGGCCTGAAAGAGGTGTTTCTGGCCGGATTTGACGGATTCGTTCCCAGCGGGCGCAATTATTTCGATGACCGATGGGATTTCGAGAGCGAGTCCTGGAAGAACAATCAGGCGGTCAAGGCGGCTGTCAGCCAGCTGCAGGAGAAGATACATTTGGACTTTTTGACGCGCTCACAGTATGAGGAGAGCTGAAGAACATGGGCTATGAAGCGGTTTTTTTCGACCTTGACGGCACGCTGCTGGATACGTCCAAAGGCGTATTCCGCGCCCTCGATCATATCTCTGCCCGATACCGGCTGCCGGCGCTGAGCGAGGAGGAAAAACGCAGCTTCATCGGCCCGCCGATACAGGAATCCTATAAAAAGCACTTCTCCCTATCCTCGGAGCGCGCGATGGAGCTGGCGAATGAGTGGCGGAACGCGTACAAGCAGCTGTATCTGCTGGATGCGGTGCCTTACGATGGCATCTATGATCTGCTCCGCTGGTGCAGAGCGCGCGGTATCAAGACCGGGGTCGCTACGAACAAGCGGGAGGACTACACGAGGATGCTGCTGGAGCACTTCTCCTTCACGGAGCTGTTCGATCATATCGCGGGGAGCGACTTTGCGGGCAGGCTGACGAAAGCGGACCTGATCAGGGCCTGCATGGCACGGACCGGGGTAGCGGAGCCAGCCGGATGCGTCATGGTGGGGGACACCGACTCAGATCGGAACGCGGCCGCACAGGCCGGCGTCGGATTTATCGGTGTCACCTATGGATTCGGATTCAAGAGGAGCATGGCACCGGCGTCGTTCCCCCTGGCGGACAACTGCATACAGGTGGAAGAGCACTTGACGACCGGACCACGAGCCTGACAGGCAGTGCTCCGGCAAACTGGGGCGCCCCAGTTCATGCTGTTACATCGTAACAGCATGATGAGCGTTAATAGACGGAGGAGAAAAATATGCAAAACAGCATCGTTCAATGGCTGGAGTCGACCGCCGGGGAATACCCGGAGCGCTTGGCGTTCGCGGATAAGGACCGCAGCTATACCTGGGCTGAGCTGCGTCGGACAGCGCTGTCTATCGCCGCCTGTCTGAAGGAAAAACTGCCTCGAAGCAAGCGGCCGGTAGCGGTATATATGGAAAAATCTGCCGACATGCTGGCCGCCTATATGGGCGTCGCATACAGCGGCAACTTTTACAGTCCCATAGCCACGGATATGCCCGCCGCACGTGTGGAGAAGATCGTGCAGACGCTCCAGCCGGCGCTGCTGATCACCACATCGGCGCTGCAGGAGAATATCGGGGAAGGCAAGACGGTGGAGTATACCGGACCGGTCCTGCGTTTTGAGGACATATGCGGTGAGACGGTGAGCGACGGACAGGCCAAGGACTTTGCCGACCGTATCCTGGACACGGACCTTTTATACGTGCTGTTCACCTCCGGCTCTACCGGCACGCCCAAGGGCGTCGCCATCACCCACCGGGGCGTCATCGACTATATTGATTGGGTGACGGAGACGTTTTCCATCACGGCCGACGACTCCTTTGGCAATCAGGCGCCGTTCTATTTTGACAATTCCATCCTGGACATCTATTCCGCAGTGAAGACCGGCGCGGCGGTACACATCATCCCGTCGGAGCTGTTTGCCCAGCCGGTGAAGCTGCTGCAATATTTGGTGGACGAGCGTATCACCACGATCTTCTGGGTACCGTCGGCCATGATCATGGTATCGAAGCTGAAGGCGTTTCGGAACGTAGACGTGTCCCACACGCTGAAGCGGGTGCTGTTCTGCGGAGAGGTCATGCCCAACAAACAGCTGAATATCTGGCGGCAGTATCTGCCGGATATGGTATATGCCAATCTGTACGGTCCCACGGAGATCACGGACGCCTGCACCTATTACATCGTGGACCGGGAGTTTTCTGACGACGAGCCGCTGCCCATCGGCCGGCCCATGCGCAACACAGAGATACTGGTCCTGGATGAACAGGACGCTTTGGTGACGGAGACGGAGAAGGTGGGCGAGCTGTGCGTTCGGGGGACCTGCCTGGCGGTCGGCTATTACAACAACCCGGAAAAGACCGCGTCCGCGTTCGTCCAGAACCCGCTGCAGACAGCGTATGAAGAAAAGATATACCGCACGGGCGACCTGGTCAAATACAATGACCGGGGAGAGATCATCTATCTGTCCAGGAAGGATTTTCAGATCAAGCACATGGGTCACAGGATCGAATTGGGCGAGATAGAGACGGCGGTTTCCTCGCTGGAGGGCGTGTCGGTGTGCTGCTGCCTCTACGACGATAAGCGCAGCAAAATCGTGTTGTTCGTGGAAGGGAACTTCACTAGGAGCGAGATCAACGAGCGGCTGAAAGAGCTTATCCCAGATTATATGCTGCCTGGCAAGGTGATCTGCGCGGATAAATTGCCCCTGAACGCCAACGGCAAGATCGACCGGGTAAAGCTCCGCCAGGAGCACATCGGCTGATCTGCGGGGCTGGGAGGTACTGGAATGCCTATCGTAAAAATGGAAGAACACTGTCTGGCGCAGTGTGCGGACATCCTGTTTGCGTCTGCGCTGGGAAGGAACTATTATCCGCGCCAAGAGCTGCTGGAGGAAGAACTGCGCAAAGGCTGGATGACCGACGAGGTGTTTATGAACACTCGGGGGGGGTAACTTCAAAGCCTGAAGTATTGGGAGTTATCTGGTATCAGCTGGAAGGCATGTTCCACTCCTTTCCGTATCTGCATATGATCGCGGTGCGAGAGGATATGCGCGGTGCAGGCCTTGGAACGGGACTGATGGATTTCTTTGAGCAGGACGTGCTGGCAAAAGGCCGAAACCGCATCAGGACAAAGGCTTTTCTCACGGTCGGCAGCTTTAACAGCGCGGCGGAGGCGTTCTACCGGAAGCGGGGCTACGTTGAACTGGCAGCGATAGACGGGCTGTTCCGCAGGGGAATCTCCGAGAAGCTGATGATGAAGAAGGTCACACCGGCGGGATGAATTTGCCCGTTGCTCAGCTGAGACCGGACACTCTCGATCAATGACAGAAACGATCTTGTTTGAGAGGAGAAGGATATGCAGAGCAGATTTGAGCTGGTCGTTGTGATCGGCTGTGGTAAGATCGCCGGCGATGTGCTGCGGCATGTGACAGAACTGCGGGAGAAATATGGGTACCGCGTCCGATTCATAGAGCATGAGATCGGGGCTATATCCAGAATGCGGGCAGTCTGCGCACAGGTCGACGTGCCGTATGAGCAGATCACCGACAAGGCGGAACTGACCGAACGGCTGCTGGCGCTGGAGGGGCCGACCCTTGTCGTCAGCGCGGGCAATCACTATCTGTTTCCCGGTGCGGTGGTCCAAAAAAAGAACTTGGAGATCATCAATTTCCACAACGCGCTTTTGCCAAAGCTCCCCGGACGGAATGCCCCCAGCTGGGCGATCTATCTGCGGGAACCGGTCAGCGGTCCTACGTGGCACTATGTGGCCGAATCGGTGGACAGCGGCGCGATCATTGCCCAGCGGGAGACCCGGCTGACAGAGGATGTGAAGGCCTACGAGCTGACACGGGATATTATGGCGCTGGCCTATGAGGCATTTCAAGCTTTTTATGAGCAGCTGCTGCAGCGGCATATCGCGGGAACGCCGCAGCCTGTGCCGGAGGGAAAACGGAAGATATTTTATTCCTATGAGGTCCCCGGCGGGGGCAGATGTTCGATCACGGAGCCGGCGGAGGACATATACCGTCTGCTGCGGGCGCTGGACTATGGGAAGAACGGCATATTCCCCGCTGCCAGGATACGACTGGAGGACGGGAGCGAGCTGGAGGTCTTGCGGTATGGGAAAACGTCTGCCGGCGGTATAGACCGGCCAAGGACGGATGAAGAGAACGAACGGCTGTATTTGCCTATGAAAGGGGAAAATATGTTGACCATACGGTACAGAAAGAGCGGGGGACAAGATGGGGGGGTATCTGCTCCCAGCACATAAGAACATGCGGACGCCGCCGGGCGGCGCTCCTTTGGAGAGAGGGGGCTGCCGCGTGAGGTATAATTCCTATTGCTCTGCCCGGGAATTGCGGCAGATGGGGTTCCGGGCACTGGGTGAACGGGTCCTCATCAGCCGGGACGCCAGGATATTCTCACCGGAGACCATCTCGATCGGGAGCAATGTGCTCATCGACGCGTTCACCATCATGAACGGAAATATCACGATCGGCGATCACGTGCATCTCAGCTCCCATTGTGAGGTCTACAGCTCGGAGGGTTCGGAGATCGTTTTCGGCGACTATTGCGGCATATCCTCGCATGTGTCGTTTTACAGCCAGACGGACGACTATTTGGGCCCGTATATGAACAACCCTACGGTGCCGCCGCGCTTCAGGAATGTTTCCGAGAGTTCTGTGATTTTGGAAAAACATGTGCTGATCGCCACGCAGAGCGTGGTACTGCCGGGAGTGCGTCTGGGCGAGGGCTGCTCCTTTGGAGCGTGCAGCCTCATCAATAAGTCAACGCCGCCGGGCGGCGTATATGTGGGCGCGCCATGCAGACGTATCCATGAGAGGGATGTGGACGGTATACGCCGCATGGCGGAGAGCCTGGAAGCAGAGGAACGGCTGCGCCTGATGCGGCGTATGAAATAATAACGATGATACCAAACAGATCGACGCAAAGGAGATATTGAAAATGGAAGAAAAGATCATTGCCATCCTGGAAGACGTGAACGAGGACATTTTGACCTACACCGGGCCCAATATGGTGGCCGACGAGATCATCGACTCTTTTGAGCTTATCGACATGATCGGCAAGCTGGAGGACGAATTCGACATCGAGATCGACGCTGCGGAGGTGACGGAGGAGAACTTTGGCAATAAGGACCGCATCATCGCGCTGATCAAAAGGATCGTCAGCGCCGCGTAAGCAAGAGCATGCGAAGGAAAAACATCGCAAAGGCAGCGGGATTCATCGTTGTCTTCCTCGTACTGTTCGCCGTGGCGAGCAAACTGGTCACGGCACCGGAGTATTTGGATTACCAGTACGTGGCAGGGTTCTATGAGGAGCCGGCCGATTCCTTGGACGCGGTATACATTGGCTCCAGTGGTGCATTCACGACCTGTGTTTCCCCGATAGTGTGGGGAAGGAGCGGCGTCGCAGTCTGGGACTATACTACAAATTCCCAGCCACTGGCGGCCGCGAAGGGCATCATTGAGGAGGCAAGGAGAAAACAGCCGAACGCTCTTTTTATCGTCTTTACAGGAACGCCATCTATGCCGACGATAGAGAAAATACATAAGCTGACTGACTACATGCCGCTGTCGTATGCCAAGCTGAAGCTGATACATGAGCTGTGCGAAGTGGGCGATATCCCGATGGGCAGCAGGGCCGAGCTGTATCTGCCGATGATCCGGTACCATTCCCGCTGGAATAACCTTAAGAAGAACGATTTTCGCTATGAATTGGTTGTCGACAAAACGTGCAGCGATAAATCATTGTTCCTGAAAACAGTCAAGGATATCTCACAGGATGTGCGCGTCGTCGAAGAGCGGGAGGAGCTGCCGCCGGCATTGAATAACAGCCTTTTGGATCTGCTGTCATACTGTAAACAGGAGGATATAAACGTCCTGTTTGTCGGGCCAGTAGCCGCGCTGGTGGAAGAGAAAGCCGCTCAGAGGAACTACATCAAGGATCTTTGCCAGTCCTGGGGTTTCCCATTTCTTGACCAGGCCTCCCTCCGGGAGGAGTTTGGCCTGGATATGCAGCAGGATTATTATGATACAGGACATGCCAATATCCACGGCGCGCTGAAGATTTCAGCGTATTTGAGCGCTTACCTTAGCGAGCACTACGGCTTTACCGATAAACGCGGAGATCCGGCCTATGCGGACTGGGACGAAGCGTATGAGAATTATGCCGATGTGGTGGCGCCGTATGTGCTGGATGTGGAGTGGGACGGAGAGCCGAGGGATGCCGCGCTTGCCGCGCCGGAGCTGGCGGAGCCGGAGGCAGATGAGACGAAGGTGGAACTGTCCTGGGGCGGCGTGGACGGCGCGGATGGCTATCGCATCTACCGCAAGTCGGACGGCGCGTGGGCGCCTCTGGCAACGGTCGGAGCCGACGTTCTGTGCTACACGGATGAGCCGCAGGAGGATGGGACATACACGTATACAGTGATCGGCTATCGAGCGGATGGGAACGATGTGTGCTGGGGGCGATACGATTATATCGGCGTCAGTGTGGAAGTGACGGCACAGGAAGGGTGAGACGGATAAATTGAACTATATTTCTGCTTCTTTCTTTGTCTTTTTCCCCTGCCTGCTGCTCGTCTTTGTACTTACGCCAAACCGGCATAAATGGAAAACGCTTCTCGTTTTCAGCGTTATCTTTTACGCGACCAGCGGGTGGGAAAAGCTGGCATTTGTTCTGGGAACGTCGGCCGTGGTGTATGCGGCCTGCCGAAGGATAGAGATGATCTATCGGACCTTTGACAGGGTCTGCCAGGAACAAAAGCCGTCACCGGAGGAGAAAAAACAGCTTCGGCAAACGTATACAAAGAAGAGCCGCCGTGTCCTCTGGCTGGCGCTGGTCGTGTGCTTTGGCGTCTTATGCTGCTGTAAGTTTACCGGCAGAGTGCTGTCGATCGTCAACCGGACCGCAGGCAGCTCCCTGGCGCTGGACGTGATCGTACCGCTGGGCGTCTCCTATTACACATTTTCGTCGGCGGGGTATCTGCTGGATGTATATTGGCGGAAGATAGAGCCGGAACACAGCTATCCCAGGCTCCTGCTGTGCATGATCTATTTCCCGCATATCATTTCCGGGCCGATCTCCCGCTACGAAAAGCTGCTCCCGCAGTTTGATATGCTCACGACGCCCAGCTATGACCGTCTGTGTATGGGCCTGCAGTTGATGCTTTGGGGCTATTTCAAAAAGCTGGTCATCGCGGACCGGCTCGCGATATTCGTCAACGACGTGTTCGGGCATATCGGTGAAAACGCGGGGATGATCTTCCTGGTCGCACTGGTCTTGGGCGCGTTCCAGGCCTACACCGATTTCTCCGGGTGCATGGACATCGTGGAGGGTGCGTCAGAGGTCCTGGGGATACAGCTGGAGACAAACTTTAAGCGCCCGTTTTTCTCCCGCTCCGCCGCAGAGTTCTGGAGACGCTGGCACATCACGCTTGGCAATTGGTTCAAGGACTATGTATATGTGCCTGTGACGACCTCGTCCCTGACGCGAAAGCTGCGCCGTAAGGCCAGCAAGCGCTTCGGACCGAATGGCGGCAGGGTGGTCATGACAGTCATCCCTCTGGGGACGGTATGGCTGTTGACGGGCATCTGGCACGGCACGGGGATGAATTACGTCGTCTGGGGCCTTTATTGGGGCTTTATGATCATCTGCTCTACGCTGTTCGAGGCGCAGTATCGTGCCTTGGCCAAGCTGCTGCACATCGATACGGAGCGCAGAGCGTGGCACTGCATCCAGACGCTGCGGACATTCGGCCTGTATGCGGCCGGATTGCTGCCCATACTGGCGGGCGGGCTGCGCGGCGCGCTGCATGCGGTGAGACAGACGTGGTACTTTAACCCGTGGATATTTTGGGATGAATCGCTCTATGCGCATGGGCTGAACAGGCGAAACTTCTTGCTGGCTCTGCTGTCGATCGTTTTTCTCATGATCGTGGAGAGTATGCAGGAGCGGACGAATGTGCGACGGCTCGTTGCCAGGCAATATATCGTCCTGCGGTGGGCCGTGTATCTGGCGGGGATCTTTGCCGTGATCCTGTTCGGGATATATGGTCCCGGCTATGATGCCGCCGCGTTTATCTATGAGGGATTCTGAGCACTATGGCCCCGCCGATCGTCTTACTTTAGCCCAATGAGAGGGATGGAGAATAATATATTAGTAAAAATTATCAAAAATTCACAAATTATTAATGCGTTTCCCTGAAAATGGCCTTATAATAGAATATAAACTAACTCTGATCATGGCCTTTGTAAGCTGACTAACTGCGTCGTTACAGTCAAAGGGGGAGTTATGATGAATGAACGGCAGTTGGAGCAAGGAAAGAGAACGGCGTGTGCCCCGGACCGGGGGATCATGTTGTTCAAGGAGCATATCGCCGCGATGAAGAGCGGGTCCTGGCGTCTGGGCGGAGACAAGGGATGCGTCGACGCGGGGCAAGAGCAAGACCAGAGAGAAGATCAGTGAGCGCCACCAAAAACGCCCTCATCCCGTAAAGCGGCGGGATGGGGGCGCTTTTTGTCATATCCGCTTCGGTCAGCTATATCGCTCCATGAGGGCCAGAGCGGCCTCGAAGGTGGGGATGCCGGCGCGGCCGCCCATTTTCTCACACTTGAGGGCAGCGGCGGCGGAGGCGAAGCGGATGCACCGCTCCGTATCCATGCCACGCAGCCAGGCCGCCAGAAACGCGCCGTGGAACACGTCCCCTGCGCCGGTGGAGTCCGTCACCTTCACGGGATAGGCGGGAAAGCGGCGCACCGTCCCGTCCAGCACCGCCAGACAGCCGCGTTCGCCCTGGGTGCCGACGACCACCTTTGGGCCCCAGGAGGCCATCTCCAGCAGCGCCTTTTCGTAGTCGTCTATGCCGGTGACCTCCACCGGGTAGCGGTAATTCATGATAAGGATGCTGCACATGCTGGCCAAAGCCCGGTTTTTGGCGTTGTCCGGCTGCATGTGGCAGCCGTCCAGCGAGATCGGCACGCCGGCACTTTGGGCGATGGACGCGGCGGCCAGGGCGTTGTCGTAGCGGGTGCCGTCCAGATGCAGCACGCGGGCGTGCTCCACCGCCGCTGTCTGCGCCTCGTCCCAGGGGATGGGCGGCAGATCGTCGGGGTAGGGGAACTTGGTGCGGGTGCCGTGTCGGGGGTCCACCATGATGTAGGAGTCCGAGGACCGTCCGCCGGCCACGGTGCGGAGAAAGCGGGTATCCACACCCTCCTGCGCCAGCAGCGCGCGGATGGTGCTGCCCAGCGCGTCGCCGCCCAGCATACCCACCACCGCAGCGCTGGCGCCCAGCCGGGCGGCCGCCACAGCGGCCGTGGCCGCCGCTCCGCCGCCGGCGGACACCATGTCGGTGATATGAGTAGAGCCGTCCTCCGGGGGATACGCCTCCACCGTGCAGAGATGATCCATGCAGTTGTGGCCCACGGCCACCACCTGCGGCCAGTCGCTCATGGGTACCGCTCCTTTCCGGGCAGATGTGCGATGCGATTATACCGTATCCGGCCTGGAAAGTCCAGACGCTGCGTGACTGGACGCCAAGCTGCGGGGGTCCGTGCGCGTGGAGATACGGCGTACCCAGTAGGTGTACTACCAGTCCGATCGCGAGTTCGCGGACGACCCACCCGAACGGCTCCGCTTTTTATTGCACCACGGGACGAATGGTGCTATACTGTGCCAAAGCATCCGTATACCAGGGGGCAAAAGATATGACAGTCGTGATAAAGATAGGCACCTCCAACATCACCCACGCCACAGGGCACCTGAACATCCGGCACATAGAGCAGCTGGTGAAGGTGCTCAGTGATCTGAAAAACGCCGGGCACCGGGTGGTGCTGGTATCCTCCGGGGCCATCGCCATGGGCGTGGGGAAGCTGGGGCTTGCCAGCCGGCCGGAGGACATGCCCGGCAAGCAGGCGGCGGCCGCTGTGGGCCAGTGCGAGCTGATGTACACCTACGACAAGCTGTTTTCCGAGTATAACCACGTGGTGGCCCAGATCCTGCTCACCGGAAGCGACGTGGCGGATGAAAAGCGGCGGGTGCACTTTCAGAACACCGTCAGCAGGCTGCTGGAGCTGGGGGCGCTGCCCATCATCAACGAGAACGACACCGTGTCCACCGATGAGATCGCCGTGGGGGACAACGACACCCTGGGGGCCATCGTGGCCTGCACCATCGGCGCGGATCTGCTGGTGCTTTTGAGCGACATCGACGGGCTCTATACCGCCGACCCGCACAGGGACCCCCGTGCCCGGTTCATCGACCGGGTAGAGGGCGTGAGCCCCGAACTGGAGGCCATGGCCTCGGACAGCGCAAGCTCCTTGGCGGTGGGCGGCATGGCCACCAAGCTGAAGGCGGCCAAAATGACCCAGCAGGCGGGCATCGAGATGGTCATCGCCAACGGCGCGCACCTGGAGAATCTTTACGACATCCTGGACGGCGGGGGGAGAGGCACCCGCTTTCTGGTGAAGAAGGGGGAAGGAAAATGACGACCCGCGAGATGCTTTTGGCGGCCCAGAGCGCCAAGGCGGCTCTGGCCGGCGCCGGGACGGAGCGCAAGGCCGCCGCGCTGCAGGCCATGGCCGACTGTCTTTTGGAGCACACGGCCGACATATTGGCGGCCAACGCCCAGGATATGGCGGCGGCGAAGGGGGCCATGTCGGAGGTGATGCTGGACCGGCTATACTTGGACGAGGGGCGCATCGCGGCCATGGCCGACGGCGTGCGCCAGGTGGCGGCCCTGCCGGACCCGGTAGGCCGGGTGCTCAGCCAGGTGGAGCGGCCCAACGGCCTGCGCATCCAGCGGGTGAGCGTGCCCCTGGGCGTGGTGGCCATCATCTATGAGAGCAGGCCCAACGTGACCAGCGACGCGGCGGCCTTGGCGCTGATGAGCGGCAATGTGTGCGTGCTCCGGGGCGGCAAGGAGTCCTGGCGCAGCTGCGACGCCATCACCCAGGCCCTCCGGGAGGGCGTTGTCCGGGCGGGCTTGCCGGCGGAGACGGTGAACCTGGTGCAGGATACTTCCAGGGCCAGCGCCAATGAGCTGATGACAGCCAGCGGCCTTATCGACCTGCTCATCCCCCGTGGCGGCGCGGGGCTCATCCGGGCCTGCGTGGACAACGCCACCGTGCCCTGTATCCAGACCGGCACCGGCATCTGCCACGTGTACGTGGACGCGTCGGCGGACCTTGCCAAGGCCCTGAACATCGTGGAGAACGCCAAGACCAGCCGTCCCAGCGTGTGCAACGCCGAGGAGGTGCTGCTGGTGCACCGTGCCGTGGTGGGACAGTTCCTGCCCATGCTGAAAAAGCGGCTGGTGGACGACCGGGCCGCCGCAGGGAAGACGCCGGTGCAGCTGCGCCTGGACGCGGCGGCCGCCGCCATCATCCCCGGTACGCCGGCGGGTGAGCGGGACTTCGATACGGAGTTTCTCGACTATATCCTGGCGGTGGCTGTGGTGGACGATGTGGACGCCGCCATCGGGCACATCGCCGCCCATTCCACCGGCCACAGCGACGCCATCGTCACCGAGGACGAGACCGCCGCTGCCCGGTTCACGGCGGAGGTGGACAGCGCGGCGGTGTACGTGAACGCCTCCACCCGGTTCACCGACGGGGGCGAGTTCGGTCTGGGCTGCGAGATGGGCATCTCCACCCAGAAGCTCCACGCCCGGGGGCCCATGGGCCTGGCGGAGCTGTGCGGCTATAAGTACGTCGTCCGGGGCGACGGACAGACCCGGTGAGCGCGCTGCCGGTAAAGACCCAGGTCCTGGACCTGGACGGGGCGTCGATGGACTGCGTTCGCTTCGGCCAGGGGGAGAGGAAGCTGCTCGTCCTGCCGGGCCTGAGCCTGCGGAGCGTGGCCGAGAGCGCCCGCGCGCTGGCCCATATGTATGCCCCGCTGGCGGAGACGTATGAGATATGTATCCCTGACTTCAAAAGGCCGCTGCCGGAGCCCTGCGATCTGCCGGCCCTGGCGGAGGACACAGCGCGGGCCATCGAGACGCTGGGGCTCGGCCAGGTGGATGTGCTGGGCGTATCCCTGGGCGGGATGATCGCCCAATATCTGACCCTGGCACGGCCGGAACTGGTGCGCAGGCTGGTGCTGGCCGTCACACTGTCCCGGTCGAACGATACCTTCCGCGCGGTCGCCCGCCAGTGGACGGAGCAGGCGGGGCGGGGCGACCAGACTGCGGTGGCCCGTCTGGTGATGGAGAGCACATATTCAGACGCCTATCTGAAGCGGTTCGGGCACATGTTCCCGCTGCTGTCCGCCAAAAACGGCGGGACGGTGGACCTGGAGCGGTTCCGGACGCTGGCGGCCGCCTGCGGCGGCTGCGACACCTATGACCGGCTTGGACAGATACGCTGCCCCGTGCTGGTGGTGGGCGGCAGGGAGGACCGCATCGTCTCCGGCCGGGCTTCGGAGGAGATGGCGGAGAAGCTGGGCTGCCAGCTTTATATGTACGACGGGCTGGGCCACTCTGTGTGCGAGGAGGCGTCCCGTGACTTCTGCGCCCGCGTGCTGGATTTCCTGACGGCCTGACGCGCGGCAAAACGAGATAGGAACTCCGGGGACGTGCCCCGGAGTTCACGCTTTCAAACGGCGTCAGCAGGTGGGAGCGTACTTCTGCTTGGTCTGCTGCAGCTGCTGCTGGGGAGCGCTGTCCATCTGGTACCAGCCCTTGCCGGCCATCTGCTTGTAGATGCAGTCCTGCATGGACAGGGTGTCGTCAAAGGCGCTGGAGAAGGTCTGATGCACGTTGGCGGTGGAGGACTCTATCGCCCCGTGCATATACAGGTCGATGACGCCCTTGGTGGTGAGCAGCAGGTTTTCCATGATGCACTTGTCGTCCATTTTTCTGCCTCCTTACACGAGATCGTAAAACTTCTGATACAGCTGACGGTGGCGGTCCGCCATCTGCTGGGCCTGCAGCTTCAGGCTGGGGTCCTGCAGGGCGTTGGCCGCGTCCTGGCACTGGGTGACCAGGAACATGGCGTGGGAGAGCGCGTCGTCCACATAGAGCAGTTCTTTGGTCGTCATTCATCAATCACCTCGGAAAAAGTATCTCCCCAAAGAGCACGACTATGCCAAAAACATAAAAAATCAAAAATTTTTTAAGAAAATCGTAAAAAACACTTGTTTGATTGCATTCAAGAGTATATAATAAATCATATTTTATTAAGAAAATGTGAAAATCTGAATTAGAGCGTCTAATGAGGTGTGCGACGTGCGAACATCCCGATTTGAAGTTTTCTTGAAGATCGTCGAGACGAAGAGCCTGACCCGGACGGCGGCGTTTTTCGGCTGCACCCAGTCGGCGGTGAGCCAGATGGTGCGGGCGCTGGAGACGGACCTGGGCGTGACCCTGCTGGCCCGCAACAAGAGCGGCGTGCGCCTGACGGCGGAGGGGGAGTATCTGCTGCCCAGCATGCGCCAGATCGTGGGCGGCGAGCGCAGCGTGTTTGAAAAGTCCCTGGAGCTGCAGAACATGAACGCCGGCCTGATACGCATCGGTATCTTCACCAGCTTGTCCTGCCAGTGGCTGCCGCCGTATCTGAAAAAGTTCCGGGACGCCTATCCCAACATCGGCTTCGAGCTGCTGCAGGGTGACATGCTGCAGATATGCGACTGGCTGCGCAACGGCATGGTGGACATCGGCTTCATGACCAAGCCGCCGGAGGATGAATTCTACTTCCGGGAGCTGCTGGCAGATCGGATGAACATCGTCCTGCCGGCGGATCATCCCCTGGCGGGAAAGCAGCTGCGGCTCAACGACCTGGCCAACGAGACCTTCGTACTGCTGGAATCCGGCTACAGCCAGATCGTGGAGAAGATGTTCCAGCGGGCCGGCCTGCGGCCCAAGCGGCAGTACACGGTGAAGGATGATTACACCGTCATGAGCATGGTGGAGAGCGGCCTGGGCGTGACCCTGCTGCCGGAACTGGTGCTCCAGCGCTCGCCCTATTCGCTGTACGTCTGTCCGGCGGAGCCGGCCTGTTACCGCCGCCTTGGCGTGGCGTGGCTCAAGCGGGAGCAGAACTCCATCGCCGTGAACAAATTCGTCAGCTATCTGCTCCGGGACATGGGGCTGGAGGAATAAAACGAAAAGCGCTTGCGTAAAGCAAGCGCTTTTTCCTTAGTCCCCGTATGGGGACGCCTGAGAGTAATAATAGTACGGCACAGCGCCGTAGCCGGGAACGGTCTGATAGGGCACGCCGAAGCCGCCGAAGAGCAGGCTCACCAGCAGCCGCACCAAAAACAGCACCACCAGCACGCCGATGAATACCCCGATGGGAAAGCGCCTGGGGCGATAGGTCCAATAGTAGGTCCGGTCGGTGTAGAAGGGACCGAACGGGTCCTCGTAGGCCGGCCCCTGACCGCCCATGTCGGGGCCCGCGCCCCGCTGGCGCATGGCCTTGATGTCGTCATAGGCCCGGTTGACGCGCCCCATCTGCTCGGCGGCGGCACTGTCGCCGGGGTGCAAGTCCGGGTGGTATTTCTTCGCCAGACGCCTGTAGGCCTTGGCGACGTCCTCATCCGACGCGCTGGGGGATACGCCCAAAACGTCGTAGGGATTCATGTCTTGCGCTCAAAGCGGTTGCCGCACTTGCGGCAGGTGAGCACCAGCTTTCCCTTGCCTCTGGGCACCCGGAGCAGGGCGTGGCAGGAGGGGCAGCGGAAGAACTTGTAGTCCTTTCTCTGCTGCCAGCGGTCCTTCAGCGAGCGGAGCCACTGGCGGAACGTCTGCTCCTTTTGCATATACCAGGCGTTTTCCTGCCGGCGCTTGTACACGTTTCGGGACAGGACCCGGAATATGCAGAAGATCAGCGCGGCGTACTGCAGCGCCAGGAACAGCGGATACACCGCCCTGGGCACGAACAGGCCCAGCACCATGCAGACCAGCGCCGCGACGATCAGCGACCGTCCCAGCTGGTCATAGCCATAGCGCCCGTACATGAACTGTTGGATTCGCTGCCTGAGATTCATGCGTCCCACCTTACAGAAGTGATCTATTTCGTACCTATAAGAATACCCCAACCGCCGGGATTTGTGTTGAACAAACTGTGAATATTCTGTTCGACGCCCCTGATATTCATCATTAGGGCGCTTTTTTGCGGAAAAGTGAGAAAAATATTTCCCATTCGCCCGTTTTTGGGTTGAAACGCCGGCGATTTTATCTTATGATATATATGTATCTCTGTATCCTGGAAAGGAGAAGACCATGAAAAGAGCGATCCGGCTTTTGATCATATGCGCCATGACGGCCGCCCTGCTGGCGGCCTTGGCAGTCTGCGCTGCGGCGGAGGGCGAGCCGACCCAGACGCCCGAGGCGGAGGATTCGCCGGCCGAGGTCGATCCCATGGCCCCGGTGGATACCCCGGCCGCCGCTCCTTCCGGTGCGGTGTATACCGTCGCCAGCGCCGGCGCCGCGCACGGCACGGTGACCATGGTGGACTATACGGCCGCCGGCGTAGACAGCGGTATGTATATCCATGGCGGGAGCGGTTATTATTACGGCGCGCAGATCAGCGGCGCCAGCTGCGGCGCGGTCATCGACGGCGCCGACAGCGTCTATTTTGGCTCCTCCAACGGCTCGCTGCCGCTTTATGATGAACGCGGGGCCGCCTCCGGCATCGTCTGGGGCGGCTGCAGGCCCACCGCCGTGGACTGCGACGAGGGCATTTTCCTCAACGGTGACGTCACCGGCGGCGTGCTGGTGGAGGACGGCGCGAGCTTCGACTGCCGTCAGGCCGTGCTTCTGTGCGGCGCCGGCAGCGGCAGCTTCCGGTTCTGCAACGCCCGCCTGCACAGCGACATCGGCGTGCTGGCCGACCTGGGCGCGAACGCGGGCGACGTGCAGCTTTGCTATGAGAACGGCTCCTATCAGGGCAGCTTCATCAACGACAGCGACAGTACCCTCTCCGTTACCGTTGGCCACGGCGCGATGCTGTTCGGGGATACGAAGCAGCTCAGCGGGCCCATCCGCGTGACCGTCGAGGCCGGCGCGGTCTGGGCCGTGGAGAGCGGCGCCCAGGTGGAGCGCCTTGCGGTAGAGGAGGGCGCGACTGTGTATGCCGCCCTGACGGAGAATGAGGACGGCTCTCTCACGTTGACGGCATCCGACGCCATCCTGGAGCCTGGTACATATGCCGCCGAGCCGGTGACGGCCGACCTTCCCATCGGCCATGGTCCCGCGCTGCCGGAGGCGGACGGGTCGATCGGCGCGGCCTCCGAGCCGGAGTTGGACGCGCGGCGGCAGCGTGGACTGTTCCCGCTGGCGCCTGTCGACCAGGCGGATACCGAGGCCGTCGAAGAGCCGGAGACCGAGGAAGAGGCCCTTCCGAACGATGAGATAGAGACCCTTCCGGAGGACGAGACAGAGGCCGTGCCGGAGAGCGAGGCAGCAATAGAGGCCGACGCCGCGTCCGAAGATACGGACGAGGACTTCGACCGGCGGCTGTTCCCCCTGACGCCAGCCCCCGAGCCGGCGGAGGAAGAGGAGCCTGTGCCGGAGGAGGACGAGGCGTCCATGGTGGATGACGGCCAGCTCAGCGCCAGGCGCGGCCTGCTGACGGGCGTAGCCTTGGCCTGCCCGCGTCCGTCCGGCGCGCCGGCCGGCACTGTGGGATTCGCGGCGCAGCTGGCCCTCGCCGGCGAGGGGCGGCCCCTTGCGGCGACGGCACTGAAGGCGGGTATAAAAACCCATTCTTTTCTGCCGGAAGCTCTTGACAACCGGGCTGTAATCCTGTATAATCCCTATTGCTGTTCGGCGGCGTAGCTCAGTTGGCTAGAGCACGCGGTTCATACCCGCGGTGTCACCGGTTCAAATCCAGTCGCCGCTACCACGGGAGGGACATCGTCTCTCCCGGTCATATGGAGGCTTAGCTCAGCAGGTTAGAGCGCATGCTTCACACGCATGAGGTCGCGCGTTCGAGTCGCGCAGTCTCCACCATTTTTTTGGCCCGTTGGTCAAGTGGTTAAGACACCGCCCTTTCACGGCGGTAACATGGGTTCGAGTCCCGTACGGGTCACCACGGCGTCAAAAGAACCCAGAAGATGATTGGGAGCTGCAAAGCAGCTCCCAATTCATCGGTCTGGGTCCTTTTTCCTTTCCCCCACGCGACAAGCGTGCCGCGTGGGGGCCCGGCAATAAGGTGCCGCCCGGAGGGCGGCGGTTTGATTTGGTTCGAGTCCCTCCTCCTTTCCCCAAAGGGCAGGCGTGCCCTTTGGGGGCCAGCGATATTATGCCGCTTCCGTCTTGCAAAACGGGGCGGTATTTTTTATTTCTTATTAATCTGATTCATGTACCCGGCAGTAATGATGCTGGCGGGAAGTGCCACGATCGCAATACCAACAAAAGATGAAACCATTGTCACAATGCGACCAGCAGTAGAAACCGGATAGATGTCACCGTATCCCATCGTTGTAAGACTGACTGTTGCCCAGTAAATTGCCTCGAAGAAATTGTTGAAGGTATTGGGTTCTACGTTGAAGATGATTAGAGCGGCAATGAGCACGTACCCAACGGCAAGGGAACACACGGCCAGCAAGGGGCCTTTTTGTGCTTTTATTACGCTTACGATAATTTGGACACTCTTTGCGTAGCGAAATAGCTTAAATGAGCGGAAGGCACGAAAACTGCGAAGCAGCCGAAATAGCTTCATGAGCCTCAAGCTGGAAAAGAGCGGAGTGAAAGAAGGGAGAATCGCCACTAAGTCGATAATAGCCATGGGCGTGAACGGGTATAGAAAAAAAGAAAGTGCACCGCGCTTTAATTTCAGGTCTGATGTGAACAGCCGAAGCAGATAGTCTGCGATAAAGATGTATGAAGAGATGACATTGATGAAATCAAAAGCGGGATAAGACTGCTTAAATGCCAATGGAATAAGACTGCCGATAATGACACCCATCATACAAATGTCGTATATAGTGCTGGCGCGATCGCCTGCGGATGCAGCCTCAATGATTTCAAAAATACGTTTACGCATAGAAAACCTTGAAACTACCTCACTGGGGCGGTGAAGTAAATGATTTTAATCAGGATACGGACAATCTGCCATCAGCCGCCCCGGGGTATTTGTATAATCGTTATATAATTTATCTTCTGCCGGCGCCGCGTCCGCCGGAGTGACCACCGCCGCCGGAACCACGGAAGCCGCCCGAGGAGCGGAAACTGCCGGAAGAGCGGAAGCTGCTGGAGGAGCGTCCTCCGCCGATGCCACGGGTGGAGCCGCCGAAGCCGCCGCCTCTGGGCGGACGGCGCGCGCCGCCGCTGAAAAAGCCGGGGCCCGGTCCGGGCCTGCCGGGAGGCGGGGGAGGCGGCTGAGGCCGGAATTGATTGCGATAGCTCCTGTAGCGCCGGCCCGCGCCGAACCAGAGCAGGGGCCAGAATCCGCCGCCGTAGCCCCAGCTGCGCATACGGGTGAATCGGCTGGCTGCGCCCACGATCCACAACAGCAGCAGGATAAGAAGGATGGTAAAGATGCCACGGAACATGCCGCCGGCCGGGCGGGGCTGCGGGGCGGTGACCGGCGCGGGGACGTAGCCGGTGTAGCCGGCGTCTGCCGCCTCATCCACGCCGTAGTAGTCCAGATACCAGTCGTACAGCTCGCCGGCGAGCTTCCGCACTGTGTCGTCGAAACGGTCCCGGTCCACGTCGGGCCAGAAATAGTCCTCCATGTACTCGTCGGCCTTGTCGGCGGTGAAGCTGCCGTCGATGCCCGCGCCGATGGCCAGCCACCCACGGTGCTCGTTGGCCACCAGCAGCAGGAGCATGCCGTTGGCTTCATCGCCATCGCCCACGCCCCAGCTGTTCATCAGGCGGGCGGCCTCCACATCGGTATCGCCGCGCAGATAGTCCATCGTGACCACCACCAGCTGCGCGCCGGCGCAGTCGTTTTCCAGCACGGCGTTATAGTCCGCCACTGTCTGCTCCGTCTCGGCCGACAGCACGTCGGCTGTGTCCTGCACATAGAAGGCGCTGCCCGTGCCGGGCTCTATATCCGCCAGGACGGGGGCGGTCAGCAGCGAGCAGGCCAGCAGCAGGGCCAGCGCATATCGAAAAGCTTTCACAGTATCACCTCAAGGAAAGGTCTCCGGGGCCTTCACGCCCAGCAGACGCCCCAGAATGTTGGCGGGGAACGCGCCCAGCACGTCCTCCCGAAAGGCCAGGAGGTGCTCGTTGTAGGCGGGGGCGTCCAGCACTGCTTGGGCCCCCTCAAAGCCGGCGACGATCTCGTCAAAGTCGTCGTAGCTGGCGGGCAGGTCCGCGCCGGAGGCCCTGACGGCCTCCACCTGGGCCACGGCCTCCGCCAAAGCCTGGTTTGCTGCGGCCGCGTCGGGTATGTTCTTCGCGTCCAGCGCGTCCATGAGCCCCAGCCGGGCCTGTACCAGCGCCTCGTAGGCGTCGGACCAGACACCGTCCATGCCGATGACGGTCAGCAGCCGGGTGGCGTAATCCACGCAGTGCTCCAGCTGGTCGCCGGGGCAGGTATAGTAGTCCTTCGCGTCCAGCAGATCCGCGTCGAAGAAGGCGGCCTCCGCCTTGCGGCAGGCCCGGTCCAGGCTCAGCCGGCTGCCGATGAGGCTGAACACCAGGACCACCAGCACGAACACGCCGATGGCCACAGAGCGTTTTTTGAAAAAGTCCAGCAAGGGAAGTCCCCCTTATCCGCGCAGCTCCAGCATCTTCTTTTTCAGCTGGCCCTCGATGCGGCCCAGCTCCGCCTCGGCCTGAGCCCGGCGGGCACGGCCGTCGTCCTGTATCTTGCGCACGTCCTCCAGGGTGGCGATCAGGTCCTGGCTGGTCTGCTGCAGGGTCTCCAGGTCCACGATGCCGCGCTCGGCCTCCTGGGCCACCTCCACGGAGCCGGTGTGCAGCGCGGCGGCGTTTTTCTTGAGCAGATCGTTGGTCACCTCGCTGACGCTGCGGCTGGCCTCCATGGCGTCCTGGGAGTGCTGCATGCTCATGGCCAGGACCATCTGGCTCTTCCACAGGGGGATGGTGCTGACGATGGCGGTCTGGATCTTCTCCGCCATGAGCGCGTCGTTATTCTGTATCAGCCGGATCTGGGGGCCCATCTGGATGGAAATCATCCGGGTCAGCTCCAGATCGTGGATGCGCTTTTCAAACCGGCCCAGCAGGGCGGCGTAGTCGCTGGCGGCCTGGGCGTCCTCGGGCGCGCCGGTCTCCTGGGCCTTCTTCTGCAGCTCCGGCAGGGTGGTGGCCCGCAGTTCCTCCAAGCGGAGCTTGCCGGCGATGATGTACATGGTCAGCTCCTTGAAATACGCCTGGTTCATCTCATACATGGCGTCCAGGGTGGCGATGTCCTTGGTGATGGTCACGTAATGCTGGTCCAGGGCGGTGGAGATCTTGTCCACGCTGGCCTCGGCCTTTTCATACTTGCCCTTCAGGTCGGACAGGCTGCGGGTGGCCTTTTTGAACAGACCCTTCAGCCCCTTGGGTTGCTCCGTGTCGGCGCTCAGGCCGTGCAGCTGGCCCACCAGGTCCGTGAGCATGTCGCCCACCTGGCCCAGGTCCTTGGTGCGCACACGCTCCAGCGCCTGGGCGGAGAAGTCCGCGATGTTCTTCTGGGCGGCGGAGCCGTAGGCCAGCACCTGGGCGGAGTCGGTCACGTCGATCTTCTTGGCGAATTCCCGCACGGCGGCCTGCTCAGCGGGGGCCAGGGAGTCGATGTCCAGCTTTTCCACAGGCGCTTCCTCCTCGGCGGGCGCGGCGGCAGCGGCGTCAGGAGCGGGGGCGGCCTGTGCCGCCGCAGCGGCTGTGGGCGCGCCGGGGGCGGCGGGAGGCGCCGCAGGAGCGGGGTCCAGAGTCAGGTTGATCTCGTATTTCTTCTCGTCAGACATGATGCTTTTCCTTTCCCATATATCTTTAGTTTACGGTTCCTGTTTCGTCTGCGGGGAGGTCTACGCCTTGTGCAAGAGCTCGCCCAGCCCATCGCCGCCGGCGGCCAGGCCCTCCTGGTCCAGCAGGCTCTGCATGGCGCGTATCTCCGCGTCCACATCCATGGCGTCGTTCTGATACAGCGCGTCCAGCTGCTTCTGGAAGGCGGCGATGGCCGTGTCCAGCATCTGCCCGATGCGGCCCTTCGCGCCGGCGATGTTCTCGCCCTCCACGCCCGGGGCGCTCATGCGCCCGTAGGCGCGCAGCAGCTCCACGGAGGAGGGGAGAAAGTAGGTCTGGAACCGGCGGATGCGGTCGGCGTCGGCGGGGTCCTGCACCACGTCCTGGGCGATGCGGTCGCTCAGCTCAGCGAGCCGGGCCATCTTCTCCCGCACGGCCGGGTCGGGGACGGAGGCGGAGAGCTTTTCCGTCTCATCCCTGAAGCTGGCGGCCTGGGCCAGGATGGCGTCTGCCGCCGCGCCATAGGAGACGGGCTCCGGCTCCGGCTCGGGGACGTATTCGATCTTCGGCTTGACGAGCCTGTCCGCCGTCAGCCATACGGCCGCCGTGACCAGCGCGGCGGCCAGAAAGTGCCAGAGCGTATACAGCGGCAGCACCAGCGCCCACACGGCGAAGGCGGCAGCAGCGATATAGACCGGCAGAGCGGACCGGCGCTTGACTTGGCGCATAGGACAACACCTCGCATATGTGTTACTATTATTTTATGCTAAAGCGCCAATATCGTCAAGGGCCTACTTGCCTGATTTGGCAGGAACGTGTTATACTAGCACGGAAGGAAAGCCTGGGGACAGGCCGGGACACCTGGCCCGGCCCATCCCCTCTATATGAAAGCCAGCCCGCGCGCGGCGCGGCTGAGACATATTATGCGCAAGGTGATGAATATGACATCCATAAAGCTGTCGCCGTCTATCCTGTCGGCGGATTTCACCCGGTTGGGGGAGGAGATCGGCGCCGTGCTCTCCGCCGGTGCGGAGTACATCCACGTGGACGTGATGGACGGGCTGTTCGTGCCCAACATCTCCATCGGTGTGCCGGTGGTGAAGAGCATCCGCAAAGCGTTCCCCGACGCCTTTCTGGACGTACACCTGATGATCGAGCGGCCGGTGCGGTACGTGGACGCCTTCTGCAAGGCCGGGGCCAGCCATCTGACCTTCCACGTGGAGGCGGATACGCCGGAGAACATCACCGCCGCCCTGGCGCGCACCCGTGAAAACGGCGTGCGCACGGGTCTTTCCGTCAAACCCAAGACCCCCGCCTCGGCGCTTGAGCCCTGGCTGGGGCAGCTGGACATGGCGCTGGTGATGACGGTGGAGCCGGGCTTCGGCGGGCAGAAGTTCATGGCGGACATGATGCCCAAGGTGACCGAGCTGCGCAAGATGCTGGACGCAGTGAATCCGGACTGCGATCTGGAGGTGGACGGCGGCGTGGACCCCCACACCGCGCCGGTGGTGCTCTCGGCGGGAGCCAATGTGCTGGTGGCAGGCTCTGCGATCTTCGGCCACGAGGACATGGCCGGCATCATGGCACAGCTCCGGGGCAGATGAGGGCGTGAGATGGCGTTTTTTCCCACATCCTTCGAGGAACTGATCGACCGCTTCGCGGCCCTGCCGGGCATCGGCCGCAAGAGCGCCCAGCGGCTGGCCTTCCACGTGCTGGCTCTGCCGGAGGGGGAGGCGGAGGCCTTTGCCGAGGCCATCCTGCGGGCGCGGCGTACCGTACACACCTGCCCCGTCTGCCAGAACCTGACGGACGGCGAGCTGTGCGCTGTGTGCGCCGACGAGCGCCGGGACAGGTCCGTCATCTGTGTGGTGGCGGAGCCCCGTGACGTGGCCAGCCTGGAGCGCAGCCGGGAGTATAACGGCGTATACCATGTGCTGCACGGCGTGCTGTCCCCCATGAGCCGGGTGGGTCCGGACGACATCCGCATCTCGGAGCTGGTCAAGCGGGTGGCCGACGGGGACGTGCAGGAGGTCATCATGGCCACCAACCCGGACACAGAGGGCGACGCCACGGCCATGTATATCGCCCGGCTTTTGAAGCCCTTCGACGTGCGGGTGACCCGGCTGGCCTACGGCATCCCCGTGGGCTCCAACCTGGAGTTCACCGACGACGCCACCCTGGTGCGCGCCCTGGAGGGCAGAAGGGATATGTGATTTTGCGCGGAATACTTTTCTGCGTTTCGGGTATGCTTTTAACGGACAGGCGCCGCCTGTCCGCCGTTTTGGTACATAGTTTAAGGAGAAATATCGACCAATGGCACAAAAATTGAAGATCATGGCCCTTGGCGGTCTGGACGAGATCGGCAAGAATCTTTACGTTTACGAGTACGGAAAGGACATCCTGGTCGTGGACTGCGGAATGGGCTTTCCCGACGAGGACATGTATGGCATCGACGTGGTGATACCGGACATCACGTACCTGGTGCAGAACAAGGACCGCATCCGGGGCATCGTGCTCACCCACGGCCATGAGGACCACATCGGGGCCATGCCCTACGTGATGAGCAAGCTGGACTGCCCGGTATACGCCACCCGGCTGACGGCGGGGCTGGTGCGCCTGAAGCTGGAGGAGCACGGCCTGGCGGACAGGGTGGAGCTGGTCACCTGCTCTGCGGGGGACAGGTTCAAAGTGGGCGTGTTCGAGTGCGAGCTGGTGCACGTCAACCACTCCATAGCCGACAGCGTGGCCGTGGCGGTCAAGACGCCCATCGGCACCGTCATCCACACCGGCGACTTCAAGATCGATCTGACGCCCATCGAGGGCGGCGTGTTCGACTTCCACCGGTTCGCTGAGCTGGGCAAGGAGGGCGTGCTGGCCCTCTTGAGCGACTCCACCAACGTGGAGCGGCCGGGCTACTCCGAGTCGGAGCGGCACGTGGGGGAGAGCATGGAGCGGCTCTTCCGGGGGTGCGACAAGCGCATCATCGTCACCACCTTCGCCTCCAACGTCCACCGCATCCAGCAGATCGTCAACTGCGCGGCCCACTATAAGCGCAAGGTGGGCGTCACCGGCCGGAGCATGGAGAACGTGCTCAGGCTGGCGGTGGAGGAGGGGTATCTCAATATCCCCAAGGACGTGCTGGTGGACATGAACCGCATCAATTCCCTGCCGCCGTCCAAGGTGGTCATCATCACCACCGGCAGCCAGGGCGAGAGCATGTCCGCCCTGTACCGCATGGCCTTTTCCGAGCACCGGCAGGTCAAGATAGGCGCGGGGGACCGGGTCATCATATCCGCCTCCGCCATCCCCGGCAACGAGCGGACGGTCACCAAGGTCATCGACGAGCTGTTCTGGAAGGGTGCGGAGGTCATCTACGACCGGAGCATCGACATCCACGTGTCCGGCCACGCCTGCCAGCAGGAGCAGAAGACCATGCTGGCCCTGACAAAGCCTAAGTTCTTCATCCCCGTCCACGGGGAGCACCGGATGCTCTGCCGCCACGCCGAGCTTGCCCAGGAGATGGGCATCGCCCCGTCCAACATTGTCATCGCCGGCGTGGGCGAGGTGGTGGAGCTGAGCGCAAAGAAGATCGGCAAAAACGGCAAGGTGCCCTCCGGGCGGGTGCTGGTGGACGGCACCACCGAGGAGGGCGTGGAGAACATCGTCCTCCGTGACCGGCAGCACCTGGCCCAGGACGGCATGCTGGTGGTGGTGATGACCATGTCCAGCCAGGACGGCAGCATGATAAACGAGCCGGAGATCATCACCAGAGGCTTCGTGTACGTCAAGGACAACGCCCAGCTGATGGAGGAGATGCGCCGGGTGGTGTACGAGTCCATCGAGTCCTGCGAGCGGGCCCGTATCACCGACTGGGCGGAGATCAAGGGCCGGGTCAAGACCAACCTGAGCGGGTATCTCTACAAGGTCACCCGCCGCAGCCCCATGATCCTGCCGGTCATCATGGAAGTGTGAGAAATACAGTCAGGACCACCCGCGTAGCGGGTGGCCTGCACAAGCCCTATAAGGGCATAATGTTGGCGGCGCCTAAAGGCGCG